>CBDUBO010000529.1:0-2324 GCA_965365405.1 uncultured Rhodothermales bacterium
ATGAACCGCACCGTGTCCTGCAAGCCTAGCTGCTCCACCAGCGTATCGAAGTAGGAGGGCACGCGCCCGGCGAAAACCGCCTCGACGTGGGCGCGGGCGGCGGGTTCGTGGCTGAGAAAATGCGCCAGGCCGCGCAGAAAAGCGTCCGGACGTTGGGCGTCGTAAAAGAGTCCGGTATAGACGAGCCGCATCTTGCCTTCTGCCCGGGGGGCCGGCATGCCTTCGAAGTCTGCCGGATCGAAGCCTTGCGGAAGGACGTGGATGGGCACGGTGGCGTCCGTCCGCGCCCGCAGCGCGTCGGCAATCGTCTCGTTGATGGTGACGAGGGCGGCGGCGTGACGGTGCGCGAACTGCTCCAGCGCGGCGTGCCGCCTCCTGTGCCAGCCAGTTGGATAGACGTGGCGGGGGTTGCCGAGCCAATCGTCCCGGTAGTCGAGCACGACGGGCAGGCGGTGCTGACGACCGAGCAGCGCGGCGGCGAGATGTGCGGTGTAAGGGGGAGCTGTCGAAAGAATGGCGTCGAAATCGTGCGCGGCGAGCAGCTTACGGGCGCGGGCCAGGGCAAAAGGCAGCCAGCCCACCTTGTTGTCGGGCAGAAAAAAGGTGCCCGTGAGCTGACCGGCCACGCGCTGACGGCGCGTCGAGAGCGCGCCAGCGCCCACCCCCCCACGCCCGATGCGCGTAGGGTCGAGCGACGGCGTCCGGTGGATGTGTACGCCCGCACTTTCCACTTCTGCGAGCAACGCCTCGTCGCGGGCGTGGTAGCGGCCCGGATGAGGCGTCACCACGTGCGGCTCCCAGCCGTAGCGGGGCAGGTACTTGGCCAGCTTCGCTACGCGCTGAACCCCGCTGCCGCCCAGGGGCGGAAAGTAATAGGCCAGCACGAGCACGCGCCGCATCAGAGCACGAGCAGGCTTTTGGGCGAAGCGGTGAGGTTGCGCGCGCCGCCCTCCTCGATCACGATCAGGTCTTCGATGCGGACCCCGAAGCGGCCAGGCAGGTAGATGCCCGGCTCGATGGTGACGACGCACCCGGCAGGCAGCGGACTCGGGTTCTGCTGCGATAGGCGGGGCCACTCGTGCGTGCGCAGGCCCACGCCGTGGCCGAGGCTGTGCACAAACTGCTCGCCATAGCCGGCGTCGGCGATTACCTCGCGCGCGGCGGCGTCGAGTTCGGCTGCCGTCAGGCCCGCCCGCGCTGCGTCCAGCGCCGCCTCTTGTGCCCGCAGCACGATCTCATACACCTCGCGTTCCTGCGCACCCACCTCGCCCAACGCCACCGTCCGGGTCATGTCGCTCGCGTAGCCGTCCACGACGCAGCCGAAGTCCAGCAGCAACAATTCTCCGGCCTGGAGGACGCGGCTCGTGGGGCGGGCATGCGGCAGCGCCGACTGCGGCCCTGAAGCCACGATGGGCTCGAACGACATTCGCTGCGCCCCTTTTTGCAGATGCCGGTACACGATCTCGGCGGCCACTTCTTGCTCGGTCGTGCCGGGCTTGATCCACCACCTGATCTCGTCGAACACAGCGTCGGTGATGGCCTGCGCCCGCGCGATTGCGCCAATCTCAGCCTCGGTTTTCTGCGCAGCGAGAGGCGTCACGAGATCCGTCGCGTCCAGCCAGGTGGTTTCGGGCGCGAGGCCTTCCAGACGTGTCGCGTCGGCCAGCGTCAGGCTGTCGGCCTGCCGCAGCACGGTCGCGCCCGCGGGCAAAAGCGTTGCCAGGTGTTCGTAGAGCCTGTAACCCGGCACATGGACGGCTGCGCCTTCGACCTCACCCTCGGACTGCTCGGCGTAGCGTCCGTCGGTGATGAAATGCGCGGCTTCGCCGAGCACGAGCAGCAGCGCACTCGACCCCGTGAAGCCAACCGCCCAGCGGATGTCGTGCAGGGCGGTGACGAGGGCTCCGTCGGCCCCTCGATCCCTGATTTCGCGGCGGATGGCGTCAATACGAGTATTCACGAGCCTGTGGAGTAGTTGGGCGCTTCCTTGGTGATGACGACGTTGTGGGGATGGCTTTCGCGCACACCCGCGGAGGTTACGCGCACGAACTGCGCCTTTTCGTATAGCTCGGAGACGTGCTCGCACCCGCAGTAGCCCATCGCGGCGCGTAGGCCACCAATCATCTGGTACACGACTTCTCCGAGCGTGCCGCCGTAGGGCACGCGCCCTTCGATGCCCTCCGGGACGAGCTTTTTGATGTCGTCCTCGGCATCTTGGAAATAGCGATCCTTGCTGCCCGCCTGCATGGCCCCCACCGAGCCCATGCCTCGGTAGCTTTTGTACTTGCGGCCTTCGTAGAGAATGGTTTCACCCGGACTCTCAT
>CBDUBO010000530.1:0-2315 GCA_965365405.1 uncultured Rhodothermales bacterium
AGCAACTGCTCGACCAGGGCTTCGGGCGTCAGGCGGGGGGTGAGGAGGGTGATCTTTTCGTCCTCGCCCACGAGCACTTCGGCGGGAAGCGGGCGCAGGTTGTAGGTGGAGGCCATGCTCATGCCGTAGGCCCCGGCGTCGAGCAGGGCCAGCACGTCGCCTTCGCGCACTTCGGCAAGCTCGCGCCCGTGCGCGAACACGTCGCCCGTTTCGCAGATGTTGCCCGTCACGTCGTACACGCGCGGCGGGCCACCGGGGCGGCTGAGGTTCTCGATCTGGTGATAGGATTCGTAGAGCGCCGGGCGCACCAGGTGGCCCATGCCGGTGTCCGTGCCCACAAACACGCGTTCCGATCCTTCCTTCACCGTGTTGGCCGTGGTGAGCAGCACGCCTGCCTGGGCCACGATAAACCGGCCCGGCTCGAAGCGTAGCTGCACCTCCGGACGCTGGCGCGCAAAGGCGGCGAGCGGCTCGACGACGCGGGCACGGAACGCGGCTTCGTCAATCTCCTGCTCGTCCGGGCGGTAGGGCACGCCCAGCCCGCCGCCCAGGTTGACGAAGCGCACGTCGGGAAACTGGTCGGCGTGGTCGAGCAGCACCGAGATGGCCTCCCAGAACCGGGCGGCGTCGAGAATGCCGCTGCCGATGTGCTGGTGGATGCCGACGATGCTGAGGTGGTGCTTTCGGGCGATGTCCAGCACGCGGTCTATCTGCTCGACGGGCACGCCGAACTTGGTCTTGCCGCCCGCGGTGACGACGTGGGCGTGGTGGCCCGCGCCGTGCCGGGGGTTGAGCCGGACGGACACCTTCGCACCGGGATAGGCCGCGCCGAAGCGCTCTAACCGGGTCAGTTCGCCGATGTTGAGCAGCACACCCGCCTGCGCCGCCGCGTGCATCTCGGCGTCGGTCATCATGTTGGCCGAGAACAGGATTTTGCGCGGCGACCAGCCCAGCCGAAGCGCGAGCAGCATCTCGGCCTGCGACACGGCATCCACGCCAAAGCCTTCCTCATGGATGATGCGCAACAGGGCCGGGTTGCTGTTGGCCTTCATGGCGTACAGCAACTCCACGGGCAGATCGCGCAGGAGGCGGCGCAGCTTTTCGCACTGCCGCCGCACCACGGCTTCGGCATAGACGTAGGTGGGTGTGCCGTAGCGCCGCGCCACGCGCAGCAGGGTGGAAGGGGGGAGGGGAAGCGGCATCAGCAGTAGGTGGCGCGGAGAAGGGTGATGGCTTGGTCTATGCCGCTGCTGTCCACGTCGAGGTGCGTGGTGGCGCGCAGCGTGTGGGGGCCGAAGGGCACGACGCCCAGGCCCTTTTCGGCCAGGTGACGCACGGCCTCCACACCAGCTTCCGGCACGTCGAAAATGACGATGTTGGTTTCGACGGTTTCCAGGTCGATGGTGAGGGCGGGGATCTGGGCGATGGCCTCGGCCAGCCGCCGCGCCTTTTCATGGTCGTCGGCCAGCCGGGCGCGGTGGTTGTCGAGGGCGTAGAGCCCGGCGGCGGCCAGCACGCCCACCTGCCGCATCCCGCCGCCCAGCATTTTGCGGTAGCGGTGCGCCCGCTCGATAAGGGCGGAGGGGCCGGCCAGCAGCGAGCCCACCGGCGCGCCCAGCCCTTTCGACAGGCACACGCTGACGGTCGTGAAGGGCGCGGCCCACTCAGCTTCGGAGCGGCCGGAAGCTAAGGCAGCGTTCCACAGCCGTGCGCCGTCCAGGTGGGCGTCAAGGCCCCGCGCGCGGGCGGCGTCCACGCACGCACGCGTCTCTTCGAAATTCAGCACCACGCCGCCCGCCCGGTTGACGGTGTTTTCCATCCAGAGCAAGCGCGAGCGGGGCTCCCAGTAGAAACCGGCGCGCACGGCACCGGCCACCTGCTGCGCCGTCATGCGCCCGCGCGGGGCGTCCACCACGTTGAACTGCACGCCCGACAGCCAGCCACCCGCGCCGGACTCGTAGTTGATCACGTGAGCGTTGCGCTCGACGATGACTTCGTCGCCGGGTTCGGTGTGCACTCTCAGGCCCAACTGATTGGCCATCGTGCCCGATGGTACGAACAGGGCTGCTTCTTTACCCAGAAGCTCGGCCACGCGGGCTTCGAGCCGCCGCACCGTCGGGTCTTCACCGAAAACGTCGTCGCCCACGATAGCCTCGGCCATCGCCCGCCGCATTTCGGGCGTGGGGCGCGTCACGGTGTCGCTGCGCAGGTCTATCAAAGTGGAAAAGGGGAAGTGGAGAGGGAAGGGGAAAGGTATGGGCGCGGGCGGCTTGCCGCGCCTGCCGAGACGCGTTTGCACGCTTTCCCCACACAGA
>CBDUBO010000531.1:0-2313 GCA_965365405.1 uncultured Rhodothermales bacterium
TCGTCGCCGTGACGGGCTTCAACCCGATCTCGTACTTCCTCTACCGCGGCGAGCCTCTCGGCTACGAGTTCGAACTGTTGCAGGCCTATGCCGAACACCTGGGCGTCGAACTGGAAATCATCGTCGAGCAGGATGTGGATGCCATGCTCGAAAAGCTCCACGAAGGCGAGGCCGACCTCGTCGCCTTCCGCCTCGTCTCCACCGACCTGCGTGAGGACGTGCAGGACGTCGTCCTCACCGACCCGCTGCACGTGACGCGGCAGGTGCTCGTGCAGCAGATCCCCGACTCGCTCGACGGACGCGAGTACGACGACGTGGAGCACCACCTCGTCCAGTACCCGTTCGAACTCATCGGCGACACCATCTTCGTGCCCGAAGGGTCGGGCTACGCCCGCCGCCTGGAGTACCTCGTCGAAGAAATCGGCGGCGACATCTACGTCGAGAAGGTGGATGCCGACATCCCCATCGAGAACCTCATTCGTGAGGTTTCCGAGGGTAAGATTCGCTACACCGTTGCCAGCGAGGACATCGCCATGCTCAACCAGGCCTACTACGAGAACGTGGCCGTCAACCCGGCGCTGAGCGTGTGGCAGCGCGTGGGATGGGGCGTACCGCGCGGCGCGGATGCGCTGCTGGGCAGCGTGAATGGGTGGCTCGAAGCATTCAAGGACAGCACGCAGTTCAAGAGCATTTACCAGCGTTACTTCGAGGACCGGCTGGGCTACCGCGAGCGCATCACGTCCGAAGACCTCGTCACCTCGACGGGCCGCATCAGCCCCTACGACGACCTGCTGCGGCAGGCTCAGGCCGAACTCGAAACGGGCTGGGACTGGCGGCTGCTGGCAGCGCAGATGTTTCAGGAGTCGCGCTTCAAGCCCGACGCCCGCTCCTGGGCCGGCGCGCAGGGGCTCATGCAACTCATGCCCGCCACGGCGCGGCAGTACGGCGTCACCAACGCCGCCGACCCGCGGGACAACGTGGCGGGGGCCATTCGTTTTCTGAACTGGCTCGACAGCTACTGGAAAGAGATCATCCCCGATGCGCAGGAACGCACCAAGTTCGTGCTCGCCTCCTACAACACCGGGCACGGGCACGTGGAGGACGCCCGGCGGCTGACCGAGAAGTTCGGACAGAACCCCAATGCCTGGGAGGACGTGTCCTTCTACCTCTTGCAGAAGTCGAAGCCGGAGTTCTACAAAGATGCCGTCGTCAAGTACGGCTACTGCCGGGGCATCGAGCCGGTGACGTACGTGCGGCGCATCCTGGCGCGCTTCGAGCACTACGGCAACTTTGCCGTCTGAGCAGGACGCGGCGGCTCAGCCGATCTCGACGAGTTCGAGGTCGAAAATGAGGTCTTGCCCGGCAAGCGGGTGGTTGGCGTCGAGCGTGACGCCCTCGTCGTCCACCGCTTTGACCGTGACGGGAATGGCTCCGCCTGTCTGCAAGCCCACTTCGAGCGCCTCGCCCACCTGGGGCACGTAGCCGTCCGGAAACTGCTCGCGTGGCACCTGGAACACCATTTCGGGGCGCGCCTCGCCGTAGGCTTTTGCCGCCGGAATCTCGATGGTTTTCTGCTCGCCGGGCGCCATGCCCGTCACGCCTGCGTCGAAGCCAGGGATAACCTGGCCGGAGCCGAGTGTGAACTGGAGTGGGTCGCTGCCTTCGGAGGAGTCGAAGACAGTGCCATCGGTGAGGCGTCCGGTATAGTGGATGTGGACGGTGTCGCCGGCTTTTGCGGTGGCCATGGGAGTGGGGGAAGGTGAAAAGAAGCGCTGTGGAAGCGTGAGCGCGCCGTTCGTTTCCAGCCCCCGCAATCCCTACTGCTTTATTGCATCCGCCGGGCACGGTACCACACCAAGGGGGCCGCGAGGAGGGCCCCCATCACGCCCGCCACAACGTCCCACCCATCGGTGCGGTGGGTGGGCAGGAGAAATTGCACCACCTCGGCCAGCGCTACGAGAGACGCGCCATACAGGGCCGAAACAGCCGCACCCGTCCGCGTCGTGAAGGCCTGCCAGAGCGTGAGCGTGCTGCCCGCGAAAAAGCTGGGCGCGACGCCGAAAACCCAGAACCCACGCACGCCAGCCCCACTCGCCCACGATCGGAGCGGGCCTACCGAGGCCATCCACAGCACGAACGCGGCCAGCGTCGCGATGAGCAGCACACGGTCGCGCCGTGCGATGGCTGCGCGGGCCTGGGCGAGAAGGGACGGTCGGGCCATGGCGCTATGGGAGAGGCCAGGCTACCGCCGCACCAGGTTCTTGAGCACGAACCAGACGTTCTCCTTGCGCTCGCGCAGGCGGCGGCTGAAGT
>CBDUBO010000532.1:0-2313 GCA_965365405.1 uncultured Rhodothermales bacterium
CGCGCCGCCCACTCGCCCACGACGCCCGCGCCCAGAATGGCGACCGTCGAGGGCATCACGCCCGAAATACCACCCAGCACGACGCCCTTGCCGCCCTCGCCTGATTCGAGGTAGCGCGCCGCGATCTGCACGGCCATCGACCCCATGATCTCGTGCATCATGCGCACGATAGGGAGTGAGTCGTCGGCGTCGCGGATAAACTCGAAGCCGATGCCCGTCACGCCCAGGTCTATGAGCTGCTGCAAAAAGCCGCGCGAGGTGCCGCCCAGGTGCAGGGCCGACAGCAGCACCTGTTTTTCCTTCAGCAGGGCGAGTTCTTCCACGTTGGGCGGCCCCACCTTGGCAATGACGTTGCACGCCGGGTAAAGCGCGTCGGGCGTGTCCACGATGATGGCCCCGGCGTCGGCGTACTCCGTGTCGGGGAAGTGGGCCTGCTCGCCCGCCTCGCGCTCGACGAACACCTCGTGCCCTTCGGCCACGAGTGCCTCGACGCCGGAAGGCGCGAGCGCCACGCGCCGCTCCTCGTTGGACTGCTCGCGCGGCACGCCGATTTGCAGGGACTGCCGGAGCGTGCCGCTCTGCTGCTTTTTGGGGAGCGTCGCTACGCCTCCTTCGATGGCGCTCTGGTGGGCAGCAGGGATTTCCATGCGCGGGCGTGGGCAAAAGGGAAGGAAAATATAGTACGCTCAGCTTCGCTTCGCGGGTGGGTCGTGGGTTGACGCCCGCTTCGCGGGCTTGCAGTGGGTTGGAGGGCGAGATGTTTGTGTTGGCACCGAACCCTTCTACCCACAACAGCGAGCCAGAGGCGCGCGCACTACAAGCGAGCGTCTACCCACTCATGCATCAGCACGCCGGCAGCAACGGCCACGTTGAGCGACTCGGCCCCACGCCGCGTGGCCGCCCCCCCGATGGTGATGGCTTCGTCGAGCAGGGCGGCTACCTCTGGACTGAGGCCGTGGCCCTCGCTGCCCAGCACGAGCGCGGAGGGGTGGCGCGGCTGCCACCTGCGGGCGTCCGTGCCTGCCAGGTCGGCGCCGTAGAGCGCGAACCCCCGCGCCCGCAGATCCGAGAGCATCGCGGGCAGGCTCCCCGTCTGCACGATGCGCACGTCCCACAACCCGCCCATCGCGGCGCGCACCGCCTTGGGGTTGTACGGATCCACCGTGCCCGCGCCGATGGCGACGGCCTCGATGCCGAACCACGCTGCCGTACGGAGCAATGTGCCCACGTTGCCCGGATCCTGCACGCCGTCGAGCGCGAGCACGGAGCGCGCCGCGCCCACGTGGTCGTGGACGGGTGCGTGCGCCACGGCCAGCACGCCCTGCGCGTGCTCCACGTCCGACAGCGCGGCCAGCTCGCTTTCCTCCACCTCGTACACCGGCACTTCCACCTTTTCCAGCAGCGCCGCCACCCGCCTGTCCAACCGCGCCTGGGGCGTCACCAGCACGTCCACCAGCCGTGCACCGGCCAGCACCGCCGCTTCGACCGAGCGCACCCCCTCGACGAGGGCTTGCCCCAGCCTTTCGCGGTCGCGCCGCCGCCGCAGGCGCGCCAGGTCTTTGCGTCGCTGTTGGGTGAGGGGCATGAGGAGGTGGGGCTGCGTGGACGCTTCTCTGCGGCGGCGCTCAGGGCACGCCCTGCTCGCCGTAGTGCTGGTAGGTCGGACGGGCCTGCGGCAATCGCGACCTACCAGCAGGCGTCAACCTACTACCCACGCTCACCCAACGTTCGCGCAAAACGCATGGCACCGTCGCGAAAGCGCCCGATAAATTGCGCGCACCGCCCCGAGGTGGTTCTACATTTTCAGAAAAGCGCTTTTCCCTTTCTACACATGGACGCACCTGCCTCCGTTTACAACCGCGCTGTGTACCGCGAATCCGGCCCGCCGCTCGACCACGACAACCCCTTCGAGTCCATGATGCAGCGGTTCGACGTGGCCGCCCGCATCCTCAAGCTCGACGACGGCTTCTACCAGTACCTCTGCACGCCCGCCCACATCCACATCACGTCCGTGCCGGTGATGATGGACAACGGGGAGATGCAGGTGTTCGAAGGCATCCGGGTCATCCACAACAACATCCTCGGCCCCTCCAAGGGCGGCATTCGCTACGCGCCGGACGTGAGCGTGGACGAGGTAAAGGCCCTGGCCGCGTGGATGACGTGGAAGTGCGCCGTAGTGGGCGTGCCCTTTGGCGGCGGCAAAGGCGGCATCCGCTGCAACCCCCGCGAGATGAGCCCGGCCGAACTGGAGCGCATGACGCGCCGCTACACGGCCAACATGATCGACGTGTTCGGCCCCGACCGCGACGTGCC
>CBDUBO010000533.1:0-2310 GCA_965365405.1 uncultured Rhodothermales bacterium
GTGGGTCCTAACGGATTCGAACCGCTGACCTCTTCGATGTCAACGAAGCGCTCTAACCAACTGAGCTAAGGACCCGGAGCAAGCAGGGGCCAAAGATACGGATGGGGGCGAGGGGCTGTCAAAGCAGCGCGCATCTTCACCGCCTCTTGGCGTGTCCGCCCGTGCCCCGGAGCCGTGTTCGGCGGCGGGCGTTAGGTATGGACACTTCAACGCCTGTCCTTTTGTCCGCTGCCCTTGCACCCGATAGCGCGGCTGCGCTGATTGCCACGCGCCAAACGATCCACCACTTCGACCCCTCTCGACCCGTGCCCTCGGATGTGCTGGCGGCGGCCCTGGAGGCGGCGGTGCAGGCACCCAACCACAAGCACACCGAGCCCTGGCGGTTCTACGTGTTGGGGAATCAGACCCGCGACCGACTCGTCGCGCTCAACGCCGAGGTGGTAGGGGAGCGCCAGGGTGCGGAGGCCGCTGAAAACAAGCGGCGGCGCTGGCAAGAGGTGCCCGCCTTTGTCGTAGTTACGTGTCGGCAAGGGGAGGACGCGCTGCGGGCACGCGAAGATTACGCTGCAACCGCCTGTGCCGTCCAGAACCTGACGCTGCTGTTGTGGAGCGCGAGCATCGGCACGAAGTGGACGACAGGCCCCGTCACGCGCGATATGCGCTTTCACGAACTGATCGGGATGAAAGCACACGAAGGGGTCGTGGCGCTGCTACACATCGGCTACCCTGCCGAAGTGCCTCCGCCACGCCAGCGCGACGCCGCACCCTTTACTCATTATCTGCCCTGACGTATGGAAATCGCGCTCCATCACGCACACCCGTGGGATATCAGTCCGCGCGAAGCCATTGAGGTGCAGCAGCGGCTGCGTGGGCTGGTGCAGGAAATGCCTCTGCCGCATCCACCCCGCACCATAGCCGGGCTTGACGTAAGCATTCGGGAGGATGTGGCGCAGGTAGCCATTGCTGTGCTGCACGTGGATACGCTCGAAATGGTGGACGAAGCCGTGTTGCGCGGGCCGGTGCCGTTTCCTTACGTACCTGGCCTGCTCTCCTTCCGTGAGATTCCGGCCATTCTGCCCGCGCTCGAGAGGTTGCAGGCCCTTCCGGATGTGTTGATGCTGGACGGGCAAGGGTTGGCGCATCCACGCCGTTTCGGGCTGGCGTGCCACCTGGGCGTGTTGCTGGACCGGCCAGCGCTTGGCGTGGCTAAGTCCGTACTCGTCGGTCGCTTTGGCGAACCCGGCGCCGAACGCGGAGCCGCCTCGGACATGGTGCACCGAGGCGAAGTGGTGGGCCGGGCCGTGCGCACGCGCGCTGCTGTGCAGCCGGTGTACGTGAGCGTTGGCCACCGGATTACGCTCGACGAAGCCGCAGACCTCGCGCTCCGGACGTGCACCCGATACCGCATCCCGGAACCGACGCGGCAGGCACATCTGCTCAGCCGCAGGGCCGATCGGGGCTGACTTTGGAACTGGATCGACGCAAAAGAAGCGAGCCGGACCGCCCTGGGGCAATCCGGCTCGCTGCGTTCATACGGGGCACCTGAGTGCCGACCGATCAGGGGTTGGGGATGATGAGGTCGAACGACCCCGCCGTCACCACCGGCATCCGTGCCTCACGGCACACACGCGGTTCCTGATAGGGCTTTCTGGCAGCCATTGCGCTTTCGCTCGGACGGCTGAGTTCTTTGTCGTTGTTCATATCGCAGTCTGGTTTAAGGCGTGGATGAAAAGCTTACCGGGCAACGGTGAGCATCTTCTGCACCGAGCGGCCATCGGCTTCGAGGCGGTACAGGTACACGCCGGCGGGCAGGTTACCTGCCTCCAGACGCGCGTTGTGCTCACCCGCCGGGCGGGCCTCGTTCACCAGCAGCGCCACTTCGCGGCCCAGGACGTCATAGACGGCCAGACGCACTGCCCCAGCGCGTTCGAGTGAGAAGCGGATCGTCGCTTCCGTGGCCGTCGGGTTGGGCTGCGCCGCGCCGAGGGCAAAGCCCGTCAGCTCGGTTGCCTCTACGCCCGTCAGCGTGAACGACGGATCTACGTCCACTACGCGCTGGCACGTGTCGGTAACGCGAAGGAAGAACGCCACGCGCGTGTTCGTCGGGTCCATCGTGGTGACGGGGAAGAACACCTCCATGGGCGACGGTCCGGCGAAGAGGAACGAATCCCCTGCGCGTGTGACACCTGCAAGCGGCGTCGGGCTGTCGTTGGCCGCGCCTTCGGGGTCACCCACGACGAGGTTCGTCATGTTGTAGAACTCGAAGAGCAGGCCGCCCTGGGGCACCATCACCTTCACGAAGGCGCGGTT
>CBDUBO010000534.1:0-2293 GCA_965365405.1 uncultured Rhodothermales bacterium
GTGTTCGACATCCAGGACGTAGGGGCCCGCTTCTACACGTACATCTCCACGATGGGCCTGTCCATGCAGGCCGCCGCCCGCGCCGGCATCCCGTTCGTCGTGCTCGACCGGCCCAACCCGCTTGGCGGCGATTACGTGGCAGGCTTCGTGCTGGAGCCTCAGTACGAGTCGTTCGTGGGCCAGTACCCGATTCCGCAGGCGCACGGCCTCACGGTAGGCGAACTGGCCCGCATGATCAAAGGCGAAAAGTGGCTCGATGGACTCGAAAACCTCGAATTGCAGGTCGTCGAAGCAACCGGGTGGACGCGCGGGATGCCGTGGGAGGCGACAGCCCTGCCCTTCGTCGCGCCCTCGCCCAACATCCCCGACGTGGAGACGGCGCGGGTGTACGCGGGCACGTGCCTGTTCGAAGCGTTCTCGGCCAGCGAGGGGCGCGGCACGCGCGAGCCCTTCAAACTCGTCGGCGCGCCGTGGGCAAACGGACAGGCCCTCGCGGACACGCTCAACGCCAGAAACCTGCCCGGCGCGCGCTTCGAGGCCGCTGCCTTCACTCCCGAAAGCATCGAAGGGATGTCGAGCGAGCCCAAGCTGAAGGGCCGTGCGCTCCAGGGCGTGCGCCTCAGCGTGACAGATGCGGCGGCGTTCCGGCCTGTCGAGGCGGGCGTACACGTGGCCCACGCCTTTTTGCAGCAGGCCCCGGACAAAGCGGCGTTTTTCGCCCGCCCGGACTTTCTCGCTAAGCTGGCCGGCACGCAGCGGATGCAGCAGATGCTGATGAACGGTGCACGCCCAGAAGCCGTCATCGCCGCGTGGCAGCAGGAGGTGGGCGCCTTCAACGAGCGCCGCAAGCCTTACCTGCTCTACGACTGAAAAACCGTCCGCTGCGCCGGTGATGCACCGCAAAGCGCGCTGCGCTGAGTTGCCTGTACAGGAGGGTTCCGCTGCGTGGGCGTAGCGGAACCCTCCTGTTTTGTACAGCCCCTTTTCATGCGAAACGGGAGACGTTTGCCGTGCTACTTTGCGGCTCGCTCCCCTCGCTATGCCCACCCGTCCCGCTCCTACCGCTCTGCAGAGCACGGGCCTGCGCCTGCCACCGGGCGCACTGCCCACGGCCCTCATCCCCTACGTACTCGACATCTACGAGGAGGTGATTCCGGCCCCAAGCGCCAGCCCCATGCGGCTGGCCATCAGTGCAACCACGACCCCGACCTACAACGCGACGCTGGCCGGAAAAGCACGGGTGGAGGTAGGCGGGCAGACGTTTGAGATGCCGCGCGAGGTGTTGGGTGGGCCGCAGCCGGAAGCCTACGCGGCGGTGGTAGAGGCCACCGTGCACGGCTTCTACATCCTGTTCAGTCCCACAGGGCCTCTGGCGCTATTCGGCACGCGCACGTTCTGGCAGGGTGAGCGCCCCGCACCCGCGCTGCCCGACGTAGTTCGCCCCTCGCTACGGTCCGAGGCTGCGGCCTTCAGCACTCGGGTGTTTGCCGCCCCGGATTTTGCGGCTCGCCTGGAGGCAGCCCTCACGTTTCTACAGGCATCGCTCTCCACCGCACCTGCTGCTGACCTCGAACTGGCCGCGTTTCTGCAACGCGCCACGACCCACATTGAGGCAGAACGGGGCAACGTGCGCGTCGAAGCGCTCGCGCAGGCGCTCGGCGTGAGCCCGCCCACGCTCAGGAGGCGCTTCGCTCCCATTGGGATGCCCGCCAAGCGCTTTGCCGACATCGTCCGCTACCGCAAGGCCCACGCCTACCTCTACGCAACACCAGGGGCGACGTGGGCCGACGCCGTCTACCAGTTCGGCTACGCCGACCAGGCCCACTTCGTGCGCGACTACCGGCGCTTTTCGGGCCACTCCCCCACGCGCTGGACAACAGACGACCGTGGCATAGACCTGCGGATGGGAATCGAGAACCCGGACGGCCGGGTGCCTGGCTGAGCGGTTTATTCAAGAGTGCGGCCAGGGCGTCGCCTATGTTGCAGCGCCTTCAACGCGGGCCTTCGCCTTCTGGCGCCCATGCCGGCCCGGTTCTTCGCCACGCTGTTCAGCTTTGCCGCGTGCTTGCGGAACGTGCCAGAGGTGCCGCCCGACGCCTCCTCACAACCAAGAGCAGGCTCACGATGATCGGCAGCGCAGTTGTGACAACCCATCGAGCGCGTATCGCGCCCGCCAAGACTTCACCCCGATGCGCCTGCTCGCCTTTCTCGCCGACGTGCCCGCAGCTTTGTTGCACCCCTGACCCGTTTACACCCCATCCACGATGATCCGCCTGCTGGTACTGCTGCTTCC
>CBDUBO010000535.1:0-2292 GCA_965365405.1 uncultured Rhodothermales bacterium
GCCGCCGGTGCCCAGCTTGGTGCCGCCGTAGTAGCGCGTCACGACGACGAGCGTGCAGGTGAGGCCGCGCCCTTCGATCTGCCGCAGAATGGGCATCCCCGCCGTGCCGGAGGGCTCGCCGTCGTCGTTAAAGCGGAAAAGGCTGCCGTCGGGCAGGAGGCGGAAGGCGCTGCAATGGTGCGTGGCCGTGTACTCGGCGCGACGCTGCTCGGCCAGGATCGCGTGCACCGCTTCCTCAGAAGCGACGGGCCACGCCCGCCCGATGAAGCGCGACCCCAGCACCTTCGTCTCCACTTCGGAGGGCCGGTCGGCGCTATGGTACACGTCCCCCGTCACGCTTCCGCGAGGCCAGGGCGCAGGCGCACACCCAGGCCAGGGGCGTCGGGCAGCGTCAGCCGGCCCTCGTGCCAGCCCAGGCCCCCCTCCGTCGGGTCGTCGCGCAGCAGCAGGTGCGCGTCGAGGTCGCAGAAATCGCACAGCGGGGCCAGGTGTGCTCCCGCCGTCACGGCCACGCGGCTCTCGACCATGCAGCCCATCATGATCTTCATGTCCAGGCTCTGCGCGAGCGCGATCCAGCGCCGCGCCCCCGCCAGTCCGCCGGACTTGGTAAGCTTAATGTTGATGCCGTCTGCGCCGCCGTAGAGGGCGAGCACGTCTTTTTCAGACTGCACGCTCTCGTCAGCGATGAGGGGTGGCAGGCCGTCGGGCAGCCGCTCGCGCAGCCGGTGCCAGTCGTCCACGCGTTCACGGCCCAGCGGCTGCTCCACGTACGCCACGTCCAGGTCGGCGAGGGCGGGGATGGCGCGGAGGCTTTCTTCCACCGACCACGCGCTGTTGGCGTCCACACCGAGCACGGCCCGAGTCTGCCGCCGCACGCGCCTCACGATCTCCACGTCGCGGTCGGGGTCGCCGGTGCCCACTTTGAGCTTGAGCACGGGCAGATGCGCCACGGGTGCGAGGGCCTCATCCAGCGCAGTGTCGTCCTGCGGGATGGACAGGGTGAACGAAGAAAGGGGAATGCGGGCGGGGTCGAGGCCCCAGAGTTTCCAGAGCGGCAAGCCAAGCGTCTGCCCCCAGTGGTCGTGCAGGGCGATGTCGAGCGCGGCGCGGGCAGGGGCAGGGCCGGGCGGAAGCGCGTCGAGGGCGGACTGAAGGTGGAAGAGGCCGCCGGGCGCGAGTGCGTCGGGGTCGAGCCTGCCGAGGTAGCCGAGCAGGTCGTCCCACGTGTAGGGGTAGTAGGGCACCTTGGCTCCTTCGCCCACGCCATCGCCCAGCCGCACGAACACGCTGTCGCGCGTGTCGGCGGCCCCGTGGGCGATGCGGAAGGGCGTTTTGAGGTGGTGCGTGTGGGGCGAGAAGTGGAGGCGCATAAGGGCGGCGGGCTTCGGATAGATAGGTCGGGCAGCAAGTTACGGGCTCGCAGTCCTGCGCGCGTCCGCGCAGCGGCAGCGCCAGAAAAGACGCCCGGCGCAGTAGCTTGGCCCCATGACGCCCGCCGCTCCGCTCCGCCACCGCCTGCGCCGCTACGCCTTTCTCAGCATCGGTGCGGCCCTCGTCACCATCGGCCTCAAAGGCGGGGCCTACGCCTTTACCGGGTCGGTCGGACTCCTGTCGGACGCGCTCGAATCGCTCGTCAACCTGGGCGCGGCGCTGCTGGCGCTGCTGTCCATCACCATCTCGGCACGCCCGCCCGACGACAGCCATGCGTTCGGGCACGACA
This sequence comes from uncultured Rhodothermales bacterium, assembly GCA_965365405.1. GTDB lineage: Bacteria > Bacteroidota > Rhodothermia > Rhodothermales > BA12 > CBDUCD01. The sequence continues at coordinate 1,721 of CBDUBO010000535.1, forward strand.
AGGTGGAGTTTTTCGCTGCCGGGCTGGAAGGCGGCCTCATCGTATTGGCCGCGCTCGGCATCGCGTGGACGGCGGTGGGGCGGATGCTCGACCCCGCGCCGCTCGAAGCCGTGACTGTGGGCGCGGCCCTTGCCCTGGCTGCCGGAGCCGTCAACCTGGGGGTTGGCCTGGTGGTGCGGCGGGCGGGGCGGCAGCACGACTCGCCCACCCTCGAAGCCGACGGCGCGCACCTGCTGTCCGACGTGTGGACGACGGTGGCGGTGCTGGCAGGCGTGGCGGCCACGCGCCTGACGGGCCTGCTCTGGCTCGACCCTGCCGTCGCCCTCGTCATGGCCGTCGTCATCGTGCGCACGGGCGGGCGGCTCATCCTGCGCTCGGTGGGTGGGCTCATGGACGAGGCGCTCCCCGAACCCGAACTCGCAAAGTTGCGCGCCGTGCTCAGCCGCTACCGCGGGGATGGACTCGACTTCCACGCTCTGCGCACCCGCCGCAGCGGGGCGCGCCGCTTTGCCGCCGTGCACGTGCTCGTGCCGCCCGACTGGACGGTGGCCGAGGGCCACGCGCTCTGCGAA
>CBDUBO010000536.1:0-2291 GCA_965365405.1 uncultured Rhodothermales bacterium
GGAGTATCGCATGGAGACTTTCAGATTTGATGGGGTGTGAGTCTCTCCGGAGCAGATGTTGATGGTGCGCGCGTGGCATAGAGAATAGCGGGCTCGGTGACGCGCGTCTTGACCATTTCGCTTGACGGTTTTGCTTGACGTTTTTGTCTGTGCTCCGTAGGACTCACCCCCATCACGCGTTTGAAAGCCCTGCAGAAAACCTCATGCGAGGCATAGCCCACCTCGAAGGCGATTTCGGCGACGCTGCGCTCTGACGACGCGAGTTGTTCACTGGCGTGTCGCAATCGGGCGCGCTCGATCCACCGGCCGATGGTGTAACCCGTTTCGTGCCTGAAATAGGTGCGCAGGTGCGGGCCTCCACCCACGTGCTGCTCGACAGCGGTGGCGGTCAGTGTTTCACTGAAAAGGTGAGTGTCGATGTAGTGGATGGCACGTTGGGTCTGGCAGGAGAGCATAGGCATGGTGAGGGAGAAAGCATTTCTCCCAAAGAGGTACGCAGAGACGGGCGTTTTTAGGGAAACGCATCTCGTTTGAGCTAAAAACGACAGGTCGCGTGCTCCACAAGCGTGATGTGCTTGTAACCACAGTACCCAATGAGGAGCCCGCTCCGCTGGCTGAGGTGCCACCCTCTCTTTCCAATGCCTCGTACTATGAACACAACCCTCAACTTCCCCAACGTCGAAGCCCTCGAAGCACACCTGCGCGAATGCGTGGCGGCTTGCCTGGACTGCTTGGTAGCGTGCGAGCACTGCGCGGCGGCGTGCCTGCGCGAAGATCCGAAGATGATGGCGCGCTGCATCGAGGCGTGCCGCGACTGCACCCTCACGTGCGCCGATTGCGCCCGCCTGATGGCGCGAGGCACCAGCCTACACGCCGAGATGTGCGAGATTTGCGCGCAGGCATGCGAGCGCTGCGCCGAGGAATGTGGCCAGCACGACGCCGAGCACTGCCGCCGCTGCGCCCAGGCCTGTCGGCGCTGCGCCCAGGCGTGCCGCGAAATGGCCGCCGCTTGATCCAGCCCGTCCGCCGTCTATATTGACCTGTGGCGTCGGCACAATCTGAAGGTAGTTTCTACAGTCAGATGCTTTTCTGACTTCAGTGTAGCTTCTACGTTGTCTTCAGATTAGCGGTGTCGGCGCCATTCCTGTTGCCCAAACTGCACGCTACAACACGGGTGCGAACAGGCGGGTAAGCCGGGTGGCGAACTGGAACGAGAAAGGCCGCTCTTCCACCTCGCTTTTTTCCAGCCGCGTGCTCCGGGCAAAGTCGCGTTCGAGCATCACCGCCACGTCGCGGGCAAAGGACTCGTCGTTGAAGAGGACGGTGAGTTCGAAGTTGAGGCGGAACGAGCGGTTGTCCAGGTTGGCCGTCCCGACGGCGGCGTACTCGGCGTCCACGAGCATCACCTTCTGGTGCATGAAGCCTTCTTCGTAAAGGAAGAACTTGACGCCAGCGCGGGCGGCATCGGGGAAGAAGGCGTAGGGGACGTATTTGAAGAGAAACGAGTCGGACTTGCGCGGCATGAGGATGCGCACGTCCACGCCGCGCAGCGCGGCCAGTTGGAGCGCACCGAGCACCCGCCCGTCGGGCACGAAGTAAGGCGTGGCAATCCAGACGCGTTCTTCGGCAGCCTCGATGGCGTGCGCGAAGAGGAGACCGCAGGTTTCAAGCTCGTCGTCGGGGCCGGAGGCGAGGACGAGCGCGCACCGGTCGGCGGCGCTGATGCCGGGCTGCCACCGCATAGGCGGCAGCGAACTGCAACCATAGTACCAGTCGCGCGCCCAGGCCCGCTGCACGCCCTGCACCACGGGCCCTTCGAGCGCCAGGTGCGTGTCGCGCCACGGGCTCAGGCTGGGGTCGCGCCCCAGGTACTCATCGCCCACGTTGAGGCCGCCCACGAACGCCTTCAGGCCGTCCACGACGACGATTTTGCGGTGGTTGCGGAAGTTGAGGCGGAAGCGCCGAAACGCGCTCCGGTTGCCCGAGAAAGCATTGGTGTCCGCCCCTACGGCCTGGAGCTTCTGCCGGTATGCGCGGGGCAGGTTGTAGCAGCCGATGTCGTCGTAGAGCAGGTACACGCGCACGCCGCGCGCAGCCGCTTCGGCCAGCTTCTGCTGAAACGCGCACCCGATTTCGTCGTCGCGGATGATGTAGAACTGCGCGAGCACGTAGTCTTCCGCTGCGTCGATGGCGGCGAAAATGGCCTCAAACGTCGCGTCTCCATCTACCAGCAAGCGACCGTCGTTGCCGCTGGTGAAGTGGACGGTGGCGAGCTTCTGGAAGGCCTCGGG
>CBDUBO010000537.1:0-2290 GCA_965365405.1 uncultured Rhodothermales bacterium
CGAAGAGGCGAGCCATCTCGCGGCCCACCTGCGCGTCCTGCTCGTAGGCATACTTGCCGCCCCAGGCGTTGAAGCTCCACACCGTCGCGGCCCGCGCCCCCGTTTGCCGGTGCTTGACAAAGATGGCTCCGTGGTCGCGCGCCCAGGCGTCGTCCGTGGGGACGGGGTAGAAGCGCACGTCGCCCCGCACGCCTGCGGCGTCGAGCACTTCGCGCACGTGCTTTTCGTGCCGGGCGTCGAGCGTGCCGATGCACACGGCTTCGTGGGGCGCGAGGGCGCGCACGGCCAGCGCCAGCGCCTTCTCGACCTCGGCCAGCTCGTGCGGCCACGTGTCCTCACTGTGCGGCCACGACCACCACGTGGCCTCGTGCGGCTCCCATTCGGCGGGCAAGTAGTACTGCGTGGGGTCGAGCGGGGCGTCGGCGGGCATGGCGGGAGAGGGATGGCGGCGCATAAAAAAAGGCCGGCGCACGTGGCACCGGCCTTTTCAGAGTGGCGGGGGGGGGATTCGAACCCCCGACCTTCGGGTTATGAGCCCGACGAGCTACCTCTGCTCCACCCCGCGATGTAGGGCCTGAATGATACGCATCCCCGGCAGGGCTGTCAAATGCAAGACCCGTGAAGATCGGCCTGGGGCACCTGACAAACCGGGAGGCCCGGCGTCCTGTGTCAACTTTGGCGGAAGCGCTACCGGATCTCTGCAAGGCGGTTGCGCGGCGGCAGCGTGTTTCAGACCTTGCCGCCCACCAACCCCTTTCCGCATGGCCACCCTGCATCCCTTCCGCGCGCTGCGCCCGCTGCCCGAATACGTCAAAGATGTCGCCTGCGTGCCCTACGACGTGATCGACACCACAGAGGCGCGGGCGCTGGCTGAGGGCAACGCCCATTCGTTTCTGCACGTCATCCGGCCTGAAATAGACCTGCCAGAAGGCACCGACGAGCACGCCGACGCCGTGTACGAGAAGGGAGCCGAGAACCTGCGGGCCTATGCCGCCGGCGAAAAGAGCGTGCAGGAGACCTCGCCCGCGCTCTACGTGTACCGGCTCGTGATGAACGGGCGCGCCCAGAGCGGCCTCTACGGCGGCGTGTGGGTAAAGGAGTACGACGATGACACCATTCTCAAGCACGAGAAGACGCGCCCCGACAAAGAGGACGACCGCACGCGCCACCTCCTCACGCAGCAGGCCCACGCCGAGCCCGTCATGCTCGCCTTCCGGGACAGCGACGCGGTGGCGGCGCTGATGGAAGAAGCGCAGCAGGGCACGCCCCTCTACGACTTCGAGGCCAGCGACGGCATCCGCCACACCGTCTGGAAAGTGGCGCGAACGCAGGAAGTAGTCGGAGCCTTTGCCGCCGTGCCGCAACTCTACGTGGCCGATGGCCACCACCGCTGCAAGGCCGCCAGCCGCGCGTTCCACGCGACGGAGGGCGCGTCCCTCCAGGATGAGGTCGCCTTTTTTCCTGCCGTGCTCTTTCCCGCCGGGCAGATGCAGATTCTGCCCTACAACCGTATCGTCAAAAAGCTGCCCGAGGGGCCAGAAGCGTTTCTGCAAGCACTGCGCACGCGCTTCGAGGTGCGCGAGGCGGCAGAGCCGGCACCGGACGAAAAGGGGGACGTGTCTTTTTATCTCGACGGGCGCTGGTACGGCCTGACGCTGCCTCCAACGCAACGCCCGCACGTGGCCGACCGGCTCGACGTGGCGCGGCTGGGCGAGTACGTGCTCGAACCCCTGCTCGGCATAGTTGACCCGCGCACGGACACCAACATCGGCTTCGTGGGCGGCATCCGTGGAACGGCGGAACTGGAGAAGCTGGTGAAAGAGGGCCGGGCCGACGTGGCTTTCTCCGTCTATCCCACCAGCATGGACGAACTCTTCGCTGTCTCAGACGCAGGCGAGTTGATGCCGCCCAAGTCCACCTGGTTCGAGCCCAAGCTGCGCAGCGGCCTGCTCGTGCATCTGTTTTGAAGAGAGCCGCAGGTTAGAGATTGGAGGCTGGTAAGCACGTCCCTCTCTAACCTCTGATCTCCAATCTCTAACATCTCCCCCATGCGCATCCTTATTGCCGACAAGCTTTCCCAGTCTGCCCAGGCCGCCCTCGAAGGCGCGGGGCACGACGTGCTCAGCCAGCCCGGCCTCAAAGGCGACGCGCTCACGGAGGCGCTGCGCGAGGCGCGCCCGCAGGTGCTCGTCGTGCGCTCGACCAAGGTCAACGCCGCCGCGCTGGACGCCAGCGCCGGCCTCGAACTCGTCGTGCGGGCGGGCGCGGGCGTGGACACGATTGACGTGGA
>CBDUBO010000538.1:0-2282 GCA_965365405.1 uncultured Rhodothermales bacterium
CCAACGCCGCCAAGCCATCGCCCTCAACCGCCTCGCCATCAACCTGGGCATGAGCATCGGGCCGGTGGCGGGCGGCTTCCTAGCCGACTGGTCGTTTCCCTCCCTCTTCGTCGTCAACGGCCTCACCTCCATCGCGGCAGGCGTGTTTCTGGCATTCCACCTGCCGGATTTGCCTGCCCGCCCCTCCAGCGCCCCGCTTGGTCACTCTGCGCGCCCGGCGTGGCGTGACGGCGCGCTGGTGGCTTTTCTCGTGCCCCTCTTCGCCATCTCGTGCGTGTTCGCGCAGCAGATGGGTCCGCTGTCGCTCTACGTCGTGGACCGGCTGGGGTACTCCACGAGTGTTTTCGGGCTCCTGGGGGCCGTCAACACCGTCCTCATCGTGCTTTTCGAAGTGCCCCTCAACGGGTGGACGCATCACTGGACGATGCGGCAGGGCCTGTTGCTGGGTGGCGTGCTGACGGCGCTGGGGATCGGCATGATCGCGTTCGTGGCAACGCCGCTGCTGCTGGGCATCGGCATCGCGGTGGCGGCCTTTGGCGAGATGCTGCTGTTTCCGATGTCGGCGGCGCACGTAGCGGACATGGCTCCCGAGGGGCAGTCGGGGCGCTACATGGGCGCGTACAGCTTCGCCTTCGGGGCGTCGTTTGCCTTCGGGCCGGCGCTGGGCACGCTCGCGCTGGCCGCCTGGGGCGCCTTCGCCACGTTTGCCGCTGCCGGAGCCTTTGGCCTGGTGGCGTCCGTTCTACTGGCCCGCGCCACGCGCCCCGTCGGGGCGGCACGCTGAGGCGCGTATGTGCCGTGCCCCTGCCCTCGGCAGGGCCAGGTGAATTGTGGGTGGGCTGCTAATGCCTGACGGGGGGCATGCCGATACCGGGCCTACGGCCTCCCTTTCCCCGAGGCAGCCTTACCCCTGCGGCGCCGCCTACCGACGACCCCATGCCCGAACCCACTGTCCTGCCCGCGCCCGACGCACCCGCTGACGGGCTGCGCGCCGTGGCCGTGCGCGACCTCGTCGCGCTCGACACGCTGCCCCCCGACGCCCTCGACCGCATCACGCGGCTCGCGCAGCGGCTTTTCGGGGTGCCCATGGCCCTCGTCGCCCTCGTGGAAGACGACTTCGTGCGCGTGCAGTCCGCCGTCGGGCTCGACGTGTGTCAGGCGCCCCGCGGCGTCTCCTTCACCACCCACGCCGTCGCCTCCGACGCCGTCTTCGTCGTCGAAGATGCCTGGCTGGACAGGCGCTTTTCCGCCAGTCCGCTCGTCACCGGCCCGCCGTTCGTGCGCTTCTACGCCGGGGCGCCGCTGCACTTCCCGAGCGGCAAGCGCGTGGGCGCGCTGTGTGTGCTCAGCGATGCGCCGCGCGTGTTCACCGACGAGGAGGCGCAGACCCTGCGCGACCTGGCGGCCCTCGTCGCCTCCGAACTCCAGCTCTACCGCGAGGTGCAGGAGCACGACCGCACGGCGCTGCGCCTGCGCTCCAGCGAGGAACGCGCCCGCCTGCTCGTGCAGCACCTCTCAGACGTGATCTGCGTGATGGAGCCCGACGGCGTGCTCACCTACGTATCGCCCTCGTGCGAGCGCGTGCTGGGCAGCACTGCCGACGCCCTCGTAGGCCAGAACGCCTTCGCGTTTGTCCACCCGGACGATCAATTGCACGCCGTGCACGCGCTCAGGCGCTGCGCCGAGGTGGCCGGCGTGTCGCCCCCGATCGACTTTCGCTGGAGCCGCCCCGACGGTTCGTACGTGGCCCTCGAAGCCCTCGGGCACAACCTGCTGCACGAGCCCGCCCTGCGCGGCATCGTCGTGACGGCGCGCGACGCCACCGAGCAGCGCCGCGCCATCGCCGCACTCGAACAGTCGCTCGAAAAGGAGCGCCAGGTAAACGAGCTGCGCGCCAGCTTCGTGGCGATGGCCTCGCACGAGTTTCGCACGCCGCTTGCCACCATCCTCTCGTCCGCCAGCCTCGCCACGCGTTTTTTCGACAAGAGCCGGGAAAAGGCGGAAAAGCACCTCCAGCGCATCAGCACCACGGTGCAGGACATGATGAACCTGCTCGACGACATCCTCGACCTGGAGCGACTGGGCACGGAGGTGGCGACAGCGGGGCCCCAACACCTCGACCTGCCCGCCTTGCTGGCCGAACTGTTCGAAGAGCTACGCTTCGGGCTGGGCGCGCGGCACACGCTCAAGCTGTCCGGCGAGGTGCCGGGCCTGATGGAAGCCGACCGCATCACCCTGCGGCTCGTACTGAGCAACCTGCTTTCCAACGCCGTCAAATACTC
>CBDUBO010000539.1:0-2268 GCA_965365405.1 uncultured Rhodothermales bacterium
GCCTTCTTGAAGACCTCGACGCCCTCTTCGCCCGTGCGCTGCTGCACCGAGTCGAAGGCATCGTACACGATGCGCTGCGCCGTGCTCTTCTTGCCGCTCTTCATGACGCTGTTGACGAAACGCGCCACCAGCAGGTCGTTGAACTGCGGGTCGGGCGTGGGGATACGCTTGTCTGCGCTTTTTCTACGCATGGATCAATCCGTAAAAGTTCGTTGGATTGGCTTACTTCTTCTTGGTAGCCGCCGCGGCACCTGCCTTGGGCCGCTTCGCGCCATACTTGGAGCGCGACTTGAGGCGACCGTTGACGCCTGCCGAGTCGAGCGCGCCGCGCACGATGTGGTACTTGACACCCGGCAGGTCCTTGACACGCCCGCCGCGCACCAGCACGATGGAGTGTTCCTGCAGGTTGTGTCCTTCGCCGGGGATGTAGGCGATGACCTCGATCTGGTTGGTCAGGCGCACCTTGGCCACCTTGCGAAGCGCCGAGTTGGGCTTCTTAGGCGTCGTCGTATAGACGCGCGTGCAGACGCCGCGCCGCTGCGGGTTGGCCTGCAGAGCGGGCGACTTGGTCTTCTGGGTCTTGGGGTGGCGTCCCTTGCGGACGAGCTGCTGGATCGTTGGCACGGTAGAAATCGGGATGTGCTCAGGACACAAAAGGCGGCACCCGGAGTGGGCCCGCCCTTTTTGGCATAGCAACGTAATATAAATGCCTACCGGAAGTCGGTTCTTCGGCTTCGGCTAAGAAATGGTAAATAGCCCCGCCTGGAGCGCAAAGCCTTCACGGCTACTCCTCTTCCTCGACGGCGGGCGCGCTGGCCTCTGGCAAGGCTTCGATGCTGCCATCACCGGCGACGACATACTCACCGTAGGGGCGCGGACCGAGCAGTTCGAGCAGGTCTCGGGGGCCCAGCACTTCTTTTTTGAGGAGCGCCTCCGCCATCGCCTCCAGGTGCACCTTCTTCTCCTCCAGAAGCGTGCGAGCCCGAGCACGCACCTCTTCAATGATGCGCTTAACCTCCTCGTCGATCAGGCGTGCCGTAGCGTCCGCGTAGGGCTTGTCGAACATCGGCCCCTCGGCCGAGCGCCCGGACAGGTTGAAGCTCACATAGCCAATCTTCTCGCTCATGCCGTAGTCCACAACCATCGCGTACGCCATCGCGGTGATGCGCTCCAGATCGTTCTGTGCGCCCGTCGTGATGCGGCCAAAAACGATTTCTTCCGCCACACGCCCGCCGACGGCCATCGTCATGCGGTCGAGCAGAGCCTCTTTGGTGTAGAGGTAGCGTTCGTCCGGCAGGTACTGTGCGTAGCCGAGGGCAGCCAGACCGCGTGGCACGATGGACACCTTGACGACGGGGTCGGTGTACTGCAAGAACCAGCCCGTGATGGCGTGACCCGCTTCGTGGTACGCCACGATCTTGCGTTCGTCGGGCGAGATGATCTTGTTCTTCTTCTCCAGGCCCGCAATGACGCGATCAATGGCCTGCTCGAAATCGTCCATGTGAATGGCGTCTTTGTTGAGACGCGCGGCCAGCAGGGCCGCTTCGTTGCACACGTTGGCGATTTCGGCACCGGCGAAGCCCGGCGTCTGGCTCGCCAGCACGTCGAGGGCCACGTCACTGGCGAGGATGAGGTTGCGCGTGTGGACGCGGAAAATCTCGGCGCGCTCGCGGCGATCGGGCTTGTCTATGAGGATCTGGCGGTCGAAACGGCCCGGCCGCAGGAGGGCCGAGTCGAGCACGTCGGGACGGTTGGTGGCTGCCATGATGATGACGCCCTTGTCCGTATTGAAGCCGTCCATCTCGACGAGCAACTGGTTGAGCGTGTTCTCGCGCTCGTCGTTCGAGCCGATCATCATGCCGCGCCCGCGGGTGCGGCCGATGGCGTCAATCTCGTCGATGAAGATGATACACGGCGCTTTCTCCTTGGCCTGTCGGAAAAGGTCGCGCACACGGGCCGCGCCCACGCCCACGAACATTTCGACAAAGTCGGAGCCGGAGAGCGAGAAGAACGGCGTGCCCGCTTCGCCCGCCACGGCCTTGGCCAGCAGCGTCTTGCCCGTACCCGGGGGCCCGACGAGCAGTACACCCTTGGGCAGCTTGCCGCCCAGCCGGGTGAATTTCTTCGGGTTCTTGAGGAAGTCCACCACCTCGACGACTTCTTCCTTGGCCTCGGTCAGACCAGCCACGTCTTTGAACGTGATCTTCTGATCACCCATCGCGTCGAACAGGACGGCCTTGTTCTTGCCGATGTTGAGCACCTGCGAGC
>CBDUBO010000540.1:0-2264 GCA_965365405.1 uncultured Rhodothermales bacterium
CTGGCCGTGATGAGCCACGAGATCCGCACGCCCCTCAACGGCGTCATCGGCATGGCAGGTTTGTTGGGGCAGACGCCCCTCAGCCCCGACCAGCGCGAGTTCGTGGACACCATCACGGTGTCGGCGGACACGCTGCTCACCGTCATCAACGACATCCTCGATTTCTCCAAGATCGAAGCGGGGCGAGTGGAACTGGAAAGCGCGCCGTTTTCACTGCGCATGGCTGCCGAAGAAGCCCTCGACATCGTGTCGGCAGCGGCGGAAGCCAAGGGCCTGGAACTCATCTGCCACGTCGAGGCAGGCGTGGCCGAATACGTCGTGGGCGACCCGACGCGGCTGCGGCAGATTCTCATCAACCTGCTCTCCAACGCCGTCAAGTTTACCCCTGCGGGCGAAATCGAGGTACGCATCGCGCAGACCGAGGAAGGCCACGTCGTGCGCGTGCGCGACACCGGCATCGGCATCGCGCCCGAGCAGGTGGAAAAGCTGTTCGAGCCGTTCACCCAGGCCGACACGTCCACCACGCGCCGCTTTGGGGGTACCGGCCTGGGCTTGAGCATCTCGCGGAAGCTGGCCGAGCTGATGGGCGGCGCAATCCGCGTGGAGAGCACGCCAGGCGAAGGGACGACATTCTTGCTGTGCCTGCCACTGCGCGTGCAGCCGCGCCAGGCGGGCCTGCCGCCGTGGACGAAAAAGCTGAAGGGCCACAAGCTACTGCTCGTGCAGAACCAGGCGGCGGCCAGCGCGGCGCTGCACGCCCTCGCGGCCTCGTGGGGCATGGAAGTATGCGTGGCCGCCTCGGCCGCGGAGGCCGTCGCGTGGCTTCAGCAGGAAAAGGCGTGCAGCTTGGCCATCGTGGACAGCCGCCTGCCGGACACCGACGAACTCTCCGTCGTGGGCACGCTTGCGCACCTGCGCCAGAATCTGCCTATCGTGCTGCTCGGGCGGGCAGGCAAAGCCGGCCCCAATCCGCTGCTGGCGGCCATCGTCAACAAACCTGTCAAGGGCGGGGCGCTGCTCGACGCCGTGGGCGTGGCGCTGGGCCTGGTGAGCCGGCGGGCGGCCTCGTACCGCGTCGAGAAAGGGACGCCGCTGTCGGGCCTGCGCATCCTGCTGGCCGAGGACAACCCCATCAACCAGCGTGTGCTGACGCGGATGCTGGACCGCCTGGGCTGTAAGGCCGACATCGTGGCAGACGGGCGGGCGGCGGTCGAACGCATCGCCGCACAGGCATACGACGTACTGCTGACTGACATTCAGATGCCGGAGATGGACGGGCTGGAGGCCACGCGGGCTATCCGCGCGCAGGGTGGCACGCAACCCCACATCGTCGCGCTCACGGCTGAGTCGGGCAGCGAGGAGCGTGAGCACGCGCTGGCGGCAGGCATGGACGACTACCTGGAAAAGCCAGTCCAGATACCCGCGCTCCGGGCCGTGCTCGAATGCGTCGCGGCACGGGCCGTAGCCGTGTAGCCCACCGGCGCGCTACCCGATGTCGCCCAGTTGCGGGCGCAGCACCACTTCTTCGACCACCGTCCGGTCACTCATCTGGTAGGCTGTGAGAAGGGCCTGCGCGATGTCTTCGGCAGGCATGAAGCGGCTGTCGGGCTCGTCCGTGCCATCCCACGAGGGCGTACGCGTGGCACCGGGCAGCAGCGTCGTCACGCGCAGGCCCGCGCGGCGCGTTTCCTCGCGTACCACGCGCGCCAGCCCCAAGAGGCCATGCTTGGCGGCACAGTAGGCCACGCCTCCGGCATAGGCGCGGATGGAGGCGACGGAGCCCATGAAGAACAGGTGCCCCGACCGCCGCGCCACGAGGGCGGGCAGAAAGGCGTGCGTCACCAGAAACGCACTCGTCAGGTTGGCGTCGAGCTGGGCGCGGAACGAGACGGGCGTCGTGTCCAGAATGGAGCCCGGCGTGAACAACCCCGCGTTGTTGACGAGCACGTCGGGCAGTCCGAGGGTTTGCTGCACGGCTTCTGCCATCGCGGCCACAGCCGCGTCGTCCGTCACGTCGCACGGAAAGACGCGCGCCTCCGCGCCCTGTTCGCGGCAGCTCTGGGCGACGGCTTCGAGCTTTTCCGTGTTGCGCGACACAAGCGCGAGCCGCGCGTGGGGCAGGGGGGCAAACGCCTGCGCCACCGCCGCGCCGATGCCCTGGCTGGCCCCGGTGATGAGTACGAGCACCGCTACTTCCCGTTGATGAGGCGCATGAATTCGGCCCGCGTGTGGATGTTGTCCAGAAAATCGCCGCTCATGGCGCT
>CBDUBO010000541.1:0-2263 GCA_965365405.1 uncultured Rhodothermales bacterium
GCCTGCACGGCATCGAGCATCTCGGCCCAGAACTGCACCTCCTGCCCGCCGATGCGCGTCACGTGGTCGCCCGCGCGCAGCCCAGCCCGGCCCGCCGGCAGCGTGTCCAGCACGCCGCCTACGATGGGCGGCGCGGGCGCGATGCCCAGAAAGCCCTCGGAGCGGTTGAGCCGCGTGATCATGTCGGGCGGCACGGCCATCGTAACGGGCGCGCCGCCGCGCTCGACGGTGACCGAGAGCGAATCCGTCAGCATGAAGCGCTCGGTGAGGTCTTCGTAGCGCTCTGGCTCTCGCCCGCCAATGCTCACGATGCGGTCACCCGTGCGCAGGCCAACATCGTAGGCGGGCGTCCCCTCGGCCACGTACACGCTGCGCACGTTCTGGGCAGGCGTATACACGTCGCCGTAGGTGGCCTTGAGCGCGGTGTAGATGATGAAGGCGAGGATCATGTTGAACACGACACCGGCCACGATCACAACGATGCGCTGCCAGACGGGCTTGGCCCGAAACTCCCAGGGCTGCGGCTCCGCGTGGAGCGCGTCAGTGTCCATGCTCTCGTCCACCATGCCCGCGATTTTGACGTAGCCGCCCAGCGGCGTCGCACCGATCACGTACTCGGTTTCCCCGATCTGCTTGCCGACGATTTTGGGCGGAAAGCCAACCGAGAAGCGCTCGACGCGCATCCCGAAAAGCTTGGCGAAGAGGAAATGGCCCATCTCGTGTACGAACACGAGAATCATGATGGCGAGCAGCAGATAGCCCAGGTAGGGCAGAAAGTCTACGAGGCCGTTGAGAAAGTCCATGCAGGCAGAAAGAGTGAGGGAGGCGCGGTTTGCAGCACGCCGCCGGAGGCAGCAGCGCTTTGACGCAAGGCGCGCTAAATGATAGACTTATGCGTGTGTTCCTCTACCGCTCGGCGGCCAGCGGCGTCGGCGTGGGCGAGGCTTTCGAGCGACGTGTCGGCAGCAGTGGGGAGCGTTTCGAGGGCGTGCCCTACGCGGCGCGCAATGTCGGTAAAACGGATCTGCCCGTCGAGAAATTGGGCGACGGCCTTTTCGTTGGCAGCGTTGAGGATGGTGGGGGCGGTGCCGCCCGCCCGCAGGGCGTCGAAGGCGAGGCCGAGGCACGGGTAGCGGTCCATCTCGGGCGCGCTGAAGTCGAGCCGCCCCACGGCCGTCCAGTCCACGCGGGCGTGCGGGGCCGGCCAGCGGTCGGGAAAGGTGAGCGCGTACTGGATGGGCACCACCATCGAGGGCACGCCGAGTTGCGCCTTGCTCGACCCGTCCACGAACGTGACGAGTGAGTGGACGATGGACTGCGGGTGGATGACGACCTCGATTTTTTCGGCAGGGACATCGAAAAGCCAGCGGGCCTCGATGACCTCCAGCCCTTTGTTCATCATCGTGGCGGAGTCGATGGTGACTTTCGCGCCCATGCTCCAGTTAGGGTGCTGGAGGGCTTCTTCGGGCGTGATGGCATCGAACGTATCGAGCGCCCGCGTGCGGAACGGCCCGCCAGAGGCGGTGAGCGTGAGCTTTTCGACGCGCTCTGGCGGCTCGCCCACCAGGCTCTGAAAAATGGCCGAGTGCTCAGAGTCCACCGGCAGCAGCCTCGCGCCCGACCTCCGGGCGGCCTCGGTAACGAGGGCGCCGCCCACGACGAGCGATTCCTTGTTGGCGAGGGCCACGTTTTTTCCCGCGCACACTGCCGCGTAGGTCGAGCGCAGCCCGGCCACGCCCACGACAGCGGCCACCACGGTGTCCACCCCCGACCGCGTGGCCGCGTGTTCGAGCGCTTCCGGCCCGCACAGCACTTCGATGCCCTGCCCCACCAGCCGCCGCTCCAGTTCCCGCGCACCCGCCTCCGTCCCGATCACGACGGCTTCCGGGCGAAACTCGCGGGCCTGCTTTTCGAGCAGGTCCACGCTCGTGTGGGCCGCCAGCACGGACACGCGCAGCCTTTCGGGAAAAAGCCGCACCACATCGAGCGTCTGCGTGCCGATGGAGCCGGTGGAGCCGAGAACGGCGAGGCGCATTGCGAGTGACGAGTTACGAGTGTCGAGTGCGGACGGAAGGTGTAGAGACGTGCCGCGGCACGTCTCTACCGACGCGTCATTTCACGACGCGCACGTACCGGCGTTTGCCGGCGCGCAGCACGAATGGCGCATGCGCAGCCACGTCCACGGTGTGGGCCACGTCGGTGATTTTCTCGCCGTCGATCTGCACGCCGCCGCCCTGGATGAGCCGCCGCGCCTCGCCGTTGG
>CBDUBO010000542.1:0-2261 GCA_965365405.1 uncultured Rhodothermales bacterium
TCCCGGCCGATCCCATCGTGCGGGTGGGGACGGAGACGTTTCTGCAGGAGCGCACTTTCTACGCCGACCCGGCCTTTTTCGACGTGTTCTCGCTCGCGTTCGTAGAAGGCAGCGCGGCGCAGGCGCTCACCGCGCCCGGCCAGGCCGTGCTCACGGAAAGCACGGCGCGGCGCTACTTCGGCGAGGCCAGTGCCATGGGGCAGACCGTGAAGCTGGGGCCGCAGGGCGAGCCTTTCGAGGTGGTGGGCGTCGTGCCGGACGTGCCCGAAGCCACGCACCTGCGCTACAGCGTGCTCGCGTCCATGCGAAACGTGCTGCCCGAAGAGCCGCAGGGGCCGGAGGCGTGGATCTCGAACGTCAACTACCTCACCTACCTGCGGGTGCGGCCCGGCACCGACCCATCGGCGCTAGACGCGCGCATGGCCGCCCTTATCGAAGCCCACGTGGGCGAGATGATGCGGCAGTTCAACGCTGTTTACCGCGTGCGCCTCCAGCCGGTCACTGCCATCCACCTCGGGCCCGCGCTCGCCAACGAGCCGGCTCCCGGCGGCAGCCGGTTGTACGTGTACGTATTCCTGAGTGTGGCCCTCATCGTGCTGCTCATCGCGTCCATCAATTTCACCAACCTGGCCACGGCGCGAGCCCTCGACCGGGCGCGCGAGGTGGGGTTGCGCAAGGCCCTGGGAGCCGAGCGGCGGCAGGTGGGGCGTCAGTTTCTGGCCGAGTCGTTCGTCGTCACCCTTCTGGCGGCTGCCCTGGCCGTGGGCATCGCGTGGCTGCTGCTGCCCGCATTCAATAGCCTCACGGGCCGCGCGCTGACGCCGGTGGACACGCTCGGCACGGTGGGGTGGCTGCTGCTGGGCGTGCCCCTCGTGGCGCTCGTGGCGGGCGCGTACCCGGCCTTCGTGCTGTCCGCCTTCCGCCCTGCCGAGACGCTGCGCGGGCGCTTCCGGTCGAGCCGCTCCGGCCTGGTGCTCCGGCGCGGGCTCGTCGTGACGCAGTTCACGCTGTCGGTCGTGCTCGTGGCGGGTTCGTTCGTGGTGCAACGGCAGCTTGCGTATGCGCGCACACAGGGGCTCGGCTTCAACCGCGAGCAGGTCGTCATTCTCCCCCTCCGCCCCGACGAGGGCATCCGGGCGCAAGAGCACGCCTTCAAGGCCGCCGTGCTCGAAAGCAGCGCCATCGTCTCGGCCACCCTCACCGACCAGTACCCCTCGGGCGGCAACGAGAGCAACAGCCTGTACCTGCCTGCCGGCAAGCCCGACGACGCCGGCGTGTCGCTCAAAATCTACACGGCGGACTTCGACCTGCTCGAAACCCTCGGGCTCGAAGTCACTGACGGGCGAGCGCTCGACGCGGCCCTACCCACCGACTCGTCGGCGTTTCTCGTCAACGAGACGGCGGCGCGGCTCCTGGGTTTTTCGCAGGTAGAAGGAGCGCAGCTTGTCGAGATCGAGGACGGCCCGGACGGCCCGCGCGTGCTGCACCCGGTGGCCGGCTTCGTGCGCGACTTCCACTTCGACTCGTTCCACCACGCCATCCGACCCCTCCTTTTCCGCGTGGGCGAACCCGGCTTCCGGTACGACTACCTCCTGGCCCGCGTGCAGCCCGGACAGATGGACGCCGCCCTCACCCACCTGGAAAAAGCGTGGGGGCGCTTTTCGAGCGGTACGCCCATGGACGCCCGCTTTCTCGACCAGCAGTTCGAGGCGCTCTACCAGAGCGACCGGCAACTGGGGCGGGCCTTCGGCTACTTCACGATGCTCGCCATCCTCATCGCGTGCCTGGGGCTGCTGGGGCTGAGCGCGTACGCGACCGAGCAGCGGCGCAAGGAGATCGGCGTGCGCAAGGTGCTGGGCGCGGGCGTGCCCGGCCTGGTGGCCCTTCTGGCCCGCGACTTTGCGCGGCCCGTGGCCCTGGCCGTGGTGCTGGGGGCTCCGCTGGCCTACTTCGCCGCCGCACGCTGGCTGGAATCGTTTGCCTACCAGGCGCCGCTCACCGCGGTCCCCTTCGTGCTGGCAGGCGTGCTGGCGCTCACGGTTGCCCTCGTCACGGTAGGTCTGTACACGCTGCGCGCGGCGCGGGCCAACCCCGTCGAGACGCTGCGCGCCGAGTAGGTTGTCCGGCGGCGCGCAGCCGGTGTCCGGCGGCGAACACACGGCCTGCACGTAGGTGCGTAAAAAGCAGCATTGCGCGTTCGGTACGGCCTTCGCGTGGGCTTCACGTCAGAAGCTATCTCGTCGTACATGCTCAAGAACTAC
>CBDUBO010000543.1:0-2254 GCA_965365405.1 uncultured Rhodothermales bacterium
AGCCACACGGCCACCGTGAGCGCATCCGAGGTGCCCTGCAGCAGCACCATCTGGGCCGACGTGTCGAGCAGCGACTGGTGCGTGGGCCGCTCGACGGGGGCTTCGAGCGCGAGCCCGCCCTCCTGCCCGGTCAGGGACTGGAGAAAGGTCTGGAGGGCTGCGTGAGATAGATCAAAGGGGCGCATGGGGCGGGGCTAATCTTCTTCGACGAATTCAGGGGGTGGGGGTACCAGGTCGAGGATGCGAAGGGCGTGCCGTTTCCCCGACTTTCCGGGCGCAGCGTAGAACTTCTGCCCTTTGCCGGTGAACACCTGCACGGGCTCGTCCACGCGCCGCTGCAGCGGAATCACGTCGCCTTCCTGCAAATCCATCAGTTCGCTCAGCATCAGGTGGGCGCGGCCCAGTTCGGCGCGCAGCTCCACTTCCACCTTGCGCAGCGAACCCTCGTAGCGCTCGCGGTGGGCGGGCGGCGTGGGCACGGACGAGCCGGAGATGAACTGCTGCAAACCGGCCTTGCCCAGTGCCTTTTCGAGCATCATGTACGGGTAGCAGATGTTGATGAACGACTTGTTGTCGTACACCGACACCTCGAAGGTGCACACGAGCGCGGGCTCGACGCTGGGGATGATCTGGACGAACTCGGCGTTGGTCTCGAAGGCGATCTCCTTGAACTTGATGTCCTGCGCCTGCCGCCACGCCTTTTCAAGCTCCACGAACGAGCGGCCCACGACCTTGCTCATGATGCGCTGCTCGATCTGCGAGATCTCGCGCGGCTTGCGCATGAACTGGCCCTGCCCGCCGAAAAGCTTTTCGATGGTGAAGATGACCAGGCGCGGGTCCATCTCGAACACCATCTTGTGGCCCGTCATCTGCTCCTCGGCCACGAAAAGCGCCGACGGCGGCGCGCTCGACATGACGTACTCGGAGTAGAGCACCTGGTCCACCGCCGTCAGCGTGATGTCCACGATGGTGCGGAGCTGGGCCGAGAGGAAGACCGAAAAGTCGCGGGCAAACGACTCGTGCGCGTAGTTGAGCACGCGCATCTGATCCTGCGAAAACAGGCGCGGGCGCTTGAAGTTGTACGGAACGATGCGGCGCTCCGTCTCCTTGCGCATGAGCGACTCGAGCGCGGCAATGTCGTAGTCCTCCGACTCGCCAATCTGCGTGCGTACGTCGAGCAGCAGGTCAATCTCTTCCTGGGAAAGCTGCTTCATGCGCGGAAAGGTTTTCTGCCTGTGACCCGACAATCGGGCCGCTTGGGGGGTGGCAGCCCCAAACGCAAACGGGGTGCCGCCCCAGTACGGCACCCCGTTGCCGGCAGCCCGCAGGCTGCCTCCGCCCCACGCCCGCTGCACAACTCGCGCTGGCCTACACGGTCGCGCAGAGTGCCCCGGCAGCGGGCCGGCGGTAGTTGTTGGTGGGTAATTGGTGCTGGGTGACCGGCGACGGTCGCTGTAACCAGTTACCAGCACCCCCTTACCCTTTCCCTATTGCAATACGTACTGGGTGAAGTAGATGCGGTCCACCGTGCCCTCGCTCAGGATGCCGTTGAACGCCTGGCGCACCTGATCCTTGAGCACGCTGCGCGTTTCGAGAATGGCCAGCTCTTCTGCCGACCGGGCGCTGAGCAGTTTGATGACGGTGTCGCGCACGACGATTTCGCGGCCCTTGAGCTCTTCGAGAATGGATTCCTTGCGCGCCTCCACGCCGATGTTCACCATGAGGTAGTGCGAGCCGTCGGCCCCCACCGCGTTGACGGTGAAGCCATCGAACTGATGGAACGCCCCGTACTCTACGGGCACTTTCGCCTCTTCCGCTTCCGCCGCGTCGCCGCTGTCTTTTGTGGCCACCACGCGCGCCACCAGCGGGTACTGGGTGAACGTCACGAAGCCGCCCCCCACCAGGGCACACAGCGCGAGCGGGATGATCATCAGTTTTTTCAGCTTGCCGGCGGGCTTTTCCGCCCCTTCGGCCTGGTTCGGTTCGCTCATCGTTCGGTCCAGAGGAAAAAGATTTCGACGCGCCGGTTGTGGCTGCGGCCTTCGTCGGTGGTGTTGGGTTGCAAGGGGTGGAATTCACCCTTGCCAACGGGCATGTAGCGGTCGGCGGGGAGCCTGTCGGGCTGGGCCAGAAAGTGACGCACGACGGAGGAGGCCCGCGCCGTCGAAAGCTCCCAGTTGGAAGGGAAGCGCATCGTAGCGATGGGCCGGTCGTCGGTGTGGCCTTCCACCACGACCGACATCACGTCGGGCGT
>CBDUBO010000544.1:0-2253 GCA_965365405.1 uncultured Rhodothermales bacterium
GTGCTCGAACTGCGCCTCGCCCCCGGTGGCGGCTGCGCCCTCCGCATCCGCCCGGCGGGCTGAATCGCGCCTGCGCATGGTGCGCAGCAGAAGTCGAATGTTATAGCGTTCTACCTTCAACCAGCCAACTGATGATAGTCCTCGTCACTGGCGGCACCGGCACCCTGGGGCGTCGTGTCGTCCGCGCCGCCCTCGGAGCCGGACACACCGTCCGCATCCAGAGCCGTCAGCCGCGCGCAGCAGGCGCGCCGCAGGTGGAGTGGGCACAGGCCGACCTCGTCTCCGGCAATGGTGTCGCCAAAGCGGTTGAGGGTGTCGATGCGGTCATCCATGCCGCGAGCGACCCGCGAAGACCGGAAATCGTCGACATCGGGGGGACACAACGGCTTACCGAAGCTGCTCAGTCGGCTGGTGTAGGCCACTTCGTGTACGTCTCCATCGTCGGCATCGACCACATCCCGTTCGGCTACTACCGCGCAAAGGCCGAAGCTGAACAGATCGTATCCAGAAGCGGCCTTCCCTACTCTGTCCTTCGAGCGACGCAGTTTCACGCCTTTGTGGATCTGATGATTGGCCGTGCTGCCCGTTTCCCGCTGATCCTTCCCCTACCCACCGACTTCCGAGTCCAGAGCGTAGCCGCCGAGGAGGTGGCTGACCGACTCGTCCGTGCTATGGCGGAGGGTGCTGGGGGCCGCCTCCCCGACTTTGGAGGGCCAGAAACCATGACGCTCGGGGCCGCGGCGGCGCAGTGGAAGATCGGCCGGGGCGTGCGGAAGCCCGTCGTGTGGATTCCACTCTTCGGCGGGTTGGCAGGTGGCTTTCGAGCAGGCCACAACACGGTGACCGACGGCGAGCGGGGGACGCTGCGATGGGCGGATTGGCTGGCGCAGGAGCCAGGCCGTTCCTTTACAGGTTAGGACGGGTACCTGGCAGGTAGCGGGGGGCGACCTCTCTACGTTCCCTGACAGGCGAATCGCCTCGAAGAACTCGAAAGACCGCGAGTCTGCCCACAAACGTGCTGTGGGGCAGCGTGACTAACCGCGGCTTGCATTCAGGCAATGGAAGGCCGGCACGCTATGGACCTCAGCCCTCCAGGCAACAGACGCGCTGATAGTATCTTGCCCGCCAGCCTTTGCCTGCCGTGTTCGATTCGTACTCGTCTGAAGCCTTTCTGCTCGTCCGGCTCGTCGCGGCCGGGGTGCTGAGTGCCGCGCTGGGATGGGAGCGCGAGTTTGCGGGCAAAAGTGCCGGGCTGCGCACCCACACCCTCGTTGGACTCGCCTCGGCCCTCTTCATGGCGCTCTCGGAAGCCATCCTGCTGCGCGACAGCGCCGCCACGCCCGACGCCGCCCGGCTCGACCTGCTGCGCGTGGTGCAGGCCGTCGCCACGGGCATCGGCTTTCTGGGCGCGGGCGTCATCTTCGTCAAGCACGAGATGGACCGCGTGAAGGGTCTGACGACGGCAGCCTCCATCTGGGCGACCTCCGCGGTGGGACTGGCGGCGGGCGCGGGGCTGTACGTGCTCGCGGCAGGCTCCACCGTGCTGCTGCTTTTCATCCTGCGCGGCCTCAAGCGCTTCGAGCACCTGCGCCCCACCGAGCCCGACCTGTGAACGTCTGCGTCTACTGCGCTTCGAGCAACCACATTGCCCCGGCCTACGTGGCGGCGGCGGAAACGCTGGGCAGGTGCCTGGCCCAGGGCGGGCATACACTGGTCTATGGCGGCGGCATGGTGGGCCTGATGGGCGCCGTAGCCCGGCAGGTGCACGCCCACGGCGGGCGCGTCTACGGCGTCATTCCGCGGGCACTGCACAGCCGTGAGGGCATCGCCTACACCCTTGCCGACGAGCTGGACGTGACGGAGACGATGCAGGAGCGCAAGCGCCTCATGTTCACCCGCGCCGACGGCTTCGTGGTGCTGCCCGGCGGCATCGGCACGCTGGAGGAGTTCATGGAGGTGCTCACGCTGCGCGCCCTCGGCTACCACGACAAGCCCATCGCCGTGCTCTCGACGGACGGCTTTTACAGCCGCCTGCTGGACTTCTTCGACTTTTTGGGAGCGGAGGGCTTTCTGCGCGACGACCTGCTGTCCCTCTTTTCCACCGTCGCCACGCCTGAGGAAGCCCTCGCCGTGTTGGCAGGCGGGCAGGCATGAGAAAGCTGGCCTTTTTCGCCGCGTGCCTGGCCCTGCAGGCGGGCTACGCCGTGGTGCTCCGGCGCGGCTTCCGGCGCGTGCGCGACACGCCCGCCCCCC
>CBDUBO010000545.1:0-2234 GCA_965365405.1 uncultured Rhodothermales bacterium
GACCACAACGTCCACGAGACGCTCGCCATCACCGACCGCGCGTACCTGCTCTACGAGGGCAAGGTGCTGACGGAGGGGACGGCCGAGGCCCTCGCCGACGATCCTGAAGTGCGCCGCCGCTACCTGGGCGAGAAGTTTACGCTGGAGCGCTATCGGTAGGGAGACGGGTCAACGCAAAGCCGCGAGAAGCAAATTGCGCCCCGAAAGCTGTCCGGTTTGTTGGTTTGCCGGCGCATACATTCGATGAGCCGTTGCTGTAGCGCCGTGCGCCGCAGACCGGCCTCAACGTGCCAATCTCCCATTTCCCATGAAACGCCGCCTACTGCTCGCGTTTGCCTCGCTGAGCGTGCTGATGGCCGCCCCCGCCGGGGCGCAGCACCTGAGCCGAGCCGAGCCCGCCCACTTCGACGACCCCGACCGCCTGGAAAAGCTCGGCGCGGCCTTCCCGGAGATCGACAGCCTGATGCACCGCTTTGCCCGGCGGACGAATGTGCCGGGCATCGCCTACGGCATCATTGTGGACGGGCGGCTCGCGCACGTGGGCACGGCGGGCTACCGCGACCTCCCGGCCCGCGCGCCGGTGGACACGGCGACGGTTTTCCGCATCGCGTCGATGACGAAGAGTTTCACTGCCCTCGCCATTCTCCAGTTGCGCGACGCGGGGTTGCTGGGCCTCGACGATCCGGCGGAGCGCTATGTGCCCGAACTGGCCGGCCTCCGCTACCCCACGGCCGATGCGCCGAAAATCACCATTCGCCACCTGCTCACGCACGCCGCCGGTTTCCCTGAGGACAACCCGTGGGGCGACCAGCAGCTTGCAATCACCGATGCGGAGATGGCGCGGCTGATCTCGGAAGGCATCCCGTTCTCGACGGCGCCGGGCACCGCGTACGAGTATTCCAACTACGGCTTCGCCCTGCTGGGCCGCATCGTGGCCAACGTGTCGGGCCAGCCGTACGCTCGCTACATGGAGGAAAACGTCTTCCGCCCCTTGGGCATGACGGCGACGACGCTTGAAGCCACGGCGGTGCCGCCTCAAAGGCTGGGGCACGGTTACCGCTGGCAAGACGGTACGTGGCGCGAAGAACCGCCCCTTCCCGACGGCGCGTTTGGCCCGATGGGCGGGATGCTCACCTCCATCGGCGACCTGGCGCGGTGGGTGGGCTTTCTGATGGAGGCGTGGCCGCCGCGAGACGGCCCGGAGCGTCCGCCCCTGCGCCGGGCCTCGGCGCGCGAGATGCAGCAGGTGGCGCGCTACAACGGCGCGTCGGTGGTGCAGGACACCGCTGCGGGCACGTTTTCGCTGAGCGCGGGCGGCTACGGCTACGGCCTGGGTGTGCGGCAGACGTGCCGCTACCGTGCCGTCGTCTCGCACAGCGGCGGGTTGCCTGGCTACGGCTCTCTCATGCGCTGGCTGCCCGACCAGGGCGTCGGCATCGTCGCCCTCGGCAACCGCACCTACACGGGCTGGGGCGGCCCTGTCGATGAGGCGCTGGAACTGCTCTACCGCACCGGCGCGCTCGTGCCACGCGTGCCGCAGCCCGCGCCCGTACTCCTGGCGCGGCAGCAGCAGGTGGCCCGGCTCGTGACCCAGTGGGACGACGCGCTGGCCGACAGCCTGGCGGCGATGAACCTGTTTCTCGACGAATCGGCGGAGCGGCGGCGGGCGGCGATGGAAAAGCTGCGCGACGAGGCCGGGGGCAGTTGTCGCATCGAAGGGGCCCTCGTGGTCGAGAACGCGCTGCGCGGGCAGTGGCGGATGCGGTGCCGCGGCGGGGACCTGCGCGTGGCCATCACGCTCGCCCCGACCGAGCCGGCCCTGGTGCAGTTTCTGGACGTGCGGCCCCTCGCGCCAGACGCCGCGCTCGCGCCGCCAGCGGTGTGCCGCTGAGGCGCAATCTGAGAAAGGATCCGGACGGACGCAGCGCATCGTTACAGGGGTTTCCAGCCTGTACGGGCATTCTTGCGTGCCCCGATGGGTAACGTAGAGCCGTGTCCAAACGCTCTTTCCCATCTGTTCCTACCGCCATGCGCACGCTGCTGTCCACCCTCCTTGCTGTCTTGTTGCTGGTACCGGCCACGGGTTGTGCAATCGGGGATTCGGCGGCAGGGGGGGGTGGGTCCTCCGGTCGTCGCGCGCCACTGCCCAGCCCGGAAGCCATCCAGCAGCGCGGCAAGCTCGTCGCCGTGACGGGCTTCAACCCGATCTCGTACTTCCTCTACCGCGGCGAGCC
>CBDUBO010000546.1:0-2213 GCA_965365405.1 uncultured Rhodothermales bacterium
TGGTCAACGGGAAGTAGGGGCGCAGCGTGCTGCGCCCTGCCGCGTGCTGCGCCCTCCTCGACCACGTTCCTCGGTCCTCTCCCTTCCATTGCCCATTGCCCATTGACTGTTAACCATTGACTGTTGACCATCGCCCCATTCCCCTCACGCCACCGGCAGCGCGAAGGCAAACGTGGTGCCCGCGCCCGGCGTGCTCTCGACCTCCAGCCGGCTGCCGTGCAACTCGACGATGCGCTGGGTGATGGCGAGGCCCAGGCCCGTGCCGCCCTCGCCCGGCGCGCGACTTTTCTCGACGCGGTAGAAGCGGTCGAAGATGCGCGGCAGGTCTTCGGGCGGGATGCCGACGCCGCTGTCTTCGACGGCGAGGCGGACGATGTCGCCCGTAGAAAGCGTGCGGACGCGCACTGCTCCGCCAGCCGGCGTGTAGCGCACGGCGTTGTCCACCAGGTTGGTGACGGCCCGCTCGACGAGGGCGAGGTCGCCGCGCACGGGCGTGAGCCGCCGGGCCGGCTCGACAGACAGGTGGACCCCCCGCGATTGCGCCAGCGGCACGAAGCCCACTACCACGTCCTGCACCAGTTCGGCGAGCGAGAACGCCTCGGTCTGCGGAGCCACCTGCCAGGCGTCCAGGCGCGACAACTCGAACAGATTGTCCACCAGCCGGCCCAGCCGTTCGGTGTTGCGCAGCAGGGTTTCGGTGTGCTGCCGTCGTTCATCGGGTGTCAGGCCCTCCCCTTTGAGCAGAAGCGTTTCGAGGTAGCCCCGGATGGAGGCAAGCGGGCTGCGCAGGTCGTGCGACACGTTGGCCACCAGGTCGCGGCGCAGCTGATCGTCCTGACGCAGCCTTTCCATCTGCGCCACGAGCGCGTCGGCCAGCCGGTTGAAGCCCTCGGCAAGCATTCCCACCTCGTCGCGCGAGGCCACGGGCGCGCGCACGGCGTGGTCGCCCCGCTCGAAGCGCTCCATTGCTGCCTGCACGCGGCGCAGCCGACGCGTGAGCAGCGAGAACACGAAAAAGCCCGCCACGAGCGTGAAGCCGACCAGCAGCAGTCCGGCCACCAACCCCGACCGCATCAGGTACGAGCCCGCGATCATGGAGGCCAGCGAGCGGTACTCCATGCCTTCGAGCAGCACGTAGAGGTAGCACCCTTCCATGCCCATGATGGACACGTAGGCAACGGAGAAGGGCACCCGCTCGGTGGGATCGCGGGGGTGGGTGCCGTAGAGTGGCAACGGCGCGCCCGCCAGAAACGCTTCGAGCGGGGCCACGTCCACCATGCCGCGCACGTCGCGGCGAGGCGTGCTGCCTGTGTAGGCGGCCTTTACCTCGCCGTCCGCACCCAGCAGGAAGATTTCGAGGCGCGGGTTGAGGCCCGTCACGTCCTGGATGGCCGCGGCCAGGCGGGCGTCGTCAATGCTGTCGCGCAGGGCAGGCTGAAAGCGCGTGGAGAGCCGGGCGGCCAGATCGCGCTGGAGCTTCTGCTCGACCTCGTCCTCGTACATCCTGAACGTCCGCACGCCGATAAGTGTCTGCCCGACGGCCAGCATGGTCACAAGCGCCAGAAAGATGAGCGCGAGCTTGAGGTAGAAGCTGAGGGACATGGGGCGGAAATGGGCAATGGGCAATTCGGCAATGGGCAATGTGCAACGAGAAGAAGGCACGTGCCCTCATTGACAATTACTCATTGCCCATTGCCCATTGATCATTCCTCAGGTCACTTCTTCCGGCTCGGCGAAGCGGTAGCCGACGCCCCACACGGTCTGCACGAAGCGCGGCTGCGCGGGGTCGGCCTCGATCTTGCCCCGGAGCCGGTTGATGTGCGAATTGACGGTGTGGCTGTAGCCGTTGTACGAGTAGCCCCAGACGAGGTCGAGGAGTTCCTGACGGCTGTAGGCGCGGCCCGGATGCTGGGCAAAAAGCAGCAGCAGTTCGTACTCCTTGTTGGTCAGCTCCACCAGTTCGCCGCCAAGCATCACGCGCCGCCGCTCGGTGTCGATGACGAGCGGCCCGTAGTGCAAGATGGGGTCGGGCAACGCCCGGGCGCGCTGCGCCTCCACGTCCACGCGGCGCAGGATGGCCTTGACGCGCGCGAGCAGTTCGCGGATGCCGAAAGGCTTGGTGAGATAATCGTCCGCGCCCATGTCGAGGCCCAGCACACGGTCGAACTCGTCCGAGCGGGCGGTGAGCATGAGCACGGGCAGGTCTTTGCGCT
>CBDUBO010000547.1:0-2193 GCA_965365405.1 uncultured Rhodothermales bacterium
GCTGCGAACGAAAACCGGATCGCGTCCGGTTAACGTGCCACAACAGGGGTTATATGCTTTCCAGCAACGAACGCCTTCTATCAGCCGGGTCAGAACCCGTAAATCGAGAAGTCGTCGCGGCGCACGTAGAGGGCCACGATGATGGCGAGCATGATGGAGTTGGCCAGCAGGGCCGCGCCGCCGTACGAGATGAACGGCAGCGGAATGCCAATCACCGGCAACAGGCCCGTCACCATGCCGATGTTGACGAACAGGTGGATGAGAAACACGCCGGCCGCGCCGGCGGCCACCATGGACACGAACGGGTGCTTGACGCGCGTGCCCAGGTTGACGAGTCGCACGAGTAGCAGTCCGTAGAGCAGCAGCACCACGGCCGCGCCCACGAAGCCGAACTCCTCGCCGATGATGGAGAACACGAAGTCGGTGCTCTGCTCCGGCACGTACGCGCCCTGCGTCTGCGTGCCCTCCATGAACCCCTTCCCCGTCAGTCCGCCCGACCCGATGGCGGCTTTGGACTGCACGAGGTGGAAACCGACGTTGCTGCGGTATTCCTCGGCCTCGGGGTTGGTGAACGACATGATGCGCGCCACCTGGTGCGGCTGAAGCTGCCCTACCATAATGCCAGCCGTGAGCGCGACGCCGATGGTGGCGATGGCCGCGACGGCCGTCGTCCACTTCTCGCGCGTCACGAAAAAGAGGCCGAGTGTGAACAGGATGCCGAAGCCATAGGCCACGGGCGGATACACGATGGCGAAATACCCCGCGATGGCGGGCGCCAGCATGAGCGCGAGCACGTGCAGCGGCAGCCCGCTCCAGAACAGCATGATGGGGATGAGGCCCACGAACACGAGGGCCGTGCCCGTGTCGTTCTGCAGCAGCACGATGACTGCCGGGATGAGCAGCAAAACCGTCGCCCCCAGCCCGTAGCGCAGGTTGCCCGAATTAGGCCGCCGCAGCGATAGAAGCTGCGCCACGGCCAGCACCGTCCCCACTTTGGCCAGTTCGGATACCTGAATAGCAACCGGCCCCACCTGAAGCCAGCTTTTGGCCCCGTTGATTTCCTTGCCCACGACCGCCGTGATGGCCATCAGCGCAAGTCCGACCAGGTACGCTGGGAACGCGATGTTCTGGTAGAATCGCACTGGCAGCATGATGCAGACGCCCAGCGCGAGCAGCGAAATTCCGGCCCAGGTCGACTGCCGCTCGAAGTTGCGCTTGACGCTTTCGAGCAGATACTCTGCCGCCGGACCGTGCGTGGTGCTGTAGATGGCCACCAGCCCGATGAGTACCAGCCCGATCCACGCGAAGAGGATGCCGTAGTCGATGTTGCGATACCAGGCGCGCATAAAGGGGGTGAGTAGTTGGTTGACGGGCGCTGCGCACCCTGGTAGTTGGTTGGAGAGACAGTTGGGTTGGCTGGTGTACCCTTGTAGTTGGTTGGGCGGAGAGAATGCTTGAGTTGCCACCAAAACCTTCTACCCACAACCTACTCCTTTGCCGAGGGCAAAGGCTGGCTCTGCACGCTGCGCACGCGCGCCACCATCGCCGCACGTTCGGGCGAGATTTTGCCCGTCAGGTACTGCTCGGCCATCAGGCTGGCGATGGGCGCGGCGGCCGTCGAGCCGAAGCCTGCGTTCTCGACCTGCACGGCAATGGCGATCTTCGGGTCTTCGTAGGGCGCGAACATGACGAAGACCGAGTTGTCCTTGCGCGCCACGCCGGGGGCCTGTGCCGTGCCCGTCTTGCCGCCCGACTTGATGCCGGGGATCTGAACGCCCCGCCCCGTGCCCGCCTCCATCACCAGGCGCATCCCCTCGCGCACGATGTCGAAGTATTTCTCGTCGATGGGCACCTGGAAGGGCGCGGGCAGCGTGGGCCGCACGGTTTCGCCCGTCTCGGCGTGACGCAGTTCGCGGATGAGGTGCGGCGGGTAGCGCGTGCCCTTGTTGGCCACGATAGCCATGTACTGGGCCAGTTCAAACGGCGTCACCACGATGTCGCCCTGCCCGATGCCCAGGTTCATCCACGACAGGTTCCAGTAGTTGCCGAACTTGCGGTGGAAGTACGCCGAGTCCGGCACCAGACCCGGCGTCTGGTCGGCCACGTCGGTGGGCTGCTTCTGGCCGAAGCCGAAGTAATGGGCGTAGCGCGCAAACGTCTCCACGTCCGTGCGCCGCATCATCTCGAAGAAGT
>CBDUBO010000548.1:0-2187 GCA_965365405.1 uncultured Rhodothermales bacterium
GTGATGGCCGACATCCCCGGCATCATCGAGGGGGCGAGTGAGGGGCGCGGGCTGGGCCTGCGCTTTCTCAAGCACATCGAGCGCAACGCCGTGTTGCTCTACGTGCTGCCCGTTACGAGCGAGAGCGTTTCCGACGAACTGGCGACACTCCAGCGCGAGATGGCGCAGTTCAACAGCGAGTTGCTGGACAAGAAGGCTGCCGTCGTGCTCTCCAAAATCGACACGCTCGACGCCGACGCACGCGCAGAGCAGGTGGCGGAGATGAAAAAGAGTTTGCCGGGCGGGCTGCCCGCCTTTGCCATCAGCGCCGTCACGGGCGAGGGGCTGGGTGCGCTCGTGGAAGCGCTGTGGCGCATGATCCAGCAGGGCCGGGCAGAAGCGTGACCGAGTTGCCCTTTCCCCACGCGGCGGCCTCCTCGTCCGAAGAGGAACAGCACGCCCTCGTCGCCCTCTCCCTGACACCGGGCGTGGGGCCGGGGCGCATCCGCGCGCTCGTGCAGGCGCTGGGCAGCGCGCGGGCAGCACGCCGGGCCGGCACGCGGCAGCTCGCGGCGGTGCCGGGCATCGGCCCGGCCACGGCCCGCGCCCTGGCGCAGTTCAGCGACGAGCGGGCCGTGGCCGCGCAGTTTGCCGCCGCCCGCCGGGCAGGGGCCCTGTTCGTCGCCGCCGGCGACCCGGAGTACCCTGCCGCGCTGAACGAGATTTACGACCCGCCCGCCTTTCTGTGGCTGCGGGGCACGCTGGAAAACGCCGACCAACGGGCCGTCGCCATCGTGGGCACGCGGCGGGCGTCGGCCTACGGCAAGAGTGCCGCCTACCGTTTTGCCCGCGAACTGGCCGAGCGCGGGTTCACCATTGTCAGCGGGCTGGCCTACGGCATCGACGCCGCCGCGCACCAGGGCGCGCTCGACGCGGGCGGGCGCACGATTGCCGTGCTGGGGTCGGGGGTGGACCGCGTCTACCCAGCGCGCCACGCGCGCCTGGCCGAAAGCATCGCCGCAAGCGGGGCTGTCCTGTCTGAGTACCCGATGGGGGCCGCCCCAGACGCGCCCAACTTCCCGCGCCGCAACCGCATCGTGAGTGGACTGGCGCGCGGCGTGCTCGTCGTCGAGGCGTTCGAGCAGGGTGGCGCGCTCATTACAGCCCGCGTGGCGCTCGAACAGAACCGCGAGGTGTTTGCCCTGCCTGCTGCCTACGACCTGCCTTCCGGCGCGGGTACCAACCGTCTCATTCAGCGCGGCGAGGCCAAGCTGGTGCTGGGCGTAGACGACGTGCTCGAAGAACTGGGCGAGGCGCGCCAACCCGCCGCTGCGCCCGACCTGACGGCCCTGAACGACGTGGAACGCCGGCTCTACGACGCCCTCGGCGCGGAGCCGCTCCACATCGACGCGCTGTGCGCCTCCACCGGCCTCGACGCTTCTACCGCCCTCGTTTACCTGCTCAGCCTGGAGTTCAGCGGGCACGTCCGGCAGTTGGCCGGCAAGCAATTTCTGCGCGCCTGACCATGCTTACCGCTCTTTTCGTGCTGGCCCTCGTGCTGGCCCTTTTCGCCGCCATCCCCTTCGTGCGCTACAACGTGTGGTGGGTGCGCATCTTCGACTTTCCGCGGCTTCAGGTGGCCACGCTCGCGCTCGTGCCGCTGCTCTGCGTATGGTTTTTTCGGGAGGAGGGCACGCTGTTCTACGCCACGCTCGTGCTGGCAGCCATCGCCTTCGGCGTGCAATTCGCGCAGATCCTGCCCTACACGCCCCTGTGGCCCAAAGAGGTGCAGCCTGCCGAGGGCGGTCATCCCACCCTGCGCCTGCTCATCGCCAACGTGCTCATGAGCAACCGGGAGGCCGAGGGACTCCTGCGCTACATCGGCCAGAAACAGCCCGACCTCATCGTGCTCGACGAGCCGGATGCGTGGTGGGAAGAGACGTTCCGACCCATCGAGCGCGACTACCCCCACACGCTCAAGGACGCGCGTCCCAACACCTACGGGATGCTGCTCTACTCGCGGCGCTCCTTCGAGGAATCTGAAAAGCGCTGCATCGTGGAGGACGACGTGCCCTCGTTCCACGTGTGTTTCAAGCTGGGCGGGCAGCGCTTGCGACTGCACTGCATTCACCCCAAGCCGCCCTACCCGAAAGAGGCCAAGAGCACCACCGAGCGCGACGCCGAACTGGTGATCGTGGGGCGGCTGGC
>CBDUBO010000549.1:0-2178 GCA_965365405.1 uncultured Rhodothermales bacterium
AAGGCCATCCAGGACTTCCACCAGAACGGGCGCGGCTGGAGCGACATCGGCTACCAGTTCGTGATGGATCAGACGGGGCGCGTCTATCAGGGCCGCCCTTTTCTCGACGGCGCGACAGCGCTGGCCGCCGTGCCGCGCCTGGCGCTCGGCGCGCACGTGGGCGGGGCCAACACGGGCAACATCGGCGTGTGCGTGCTGGGCTGCTACCACCCACCTGAAGGCGGCGCGTGCACCGACGTGCTCAGCCCCGCAGCGCGCGACAGTCTGGTGGCCCTTTTCGCGTTTCTGAGCGAGGCCTACGGCCCGCCCCCCACCACGCTCCTGGGCCACCGCGACCAGTCCAGCACCTCGTGCCCCGGCGACAACAACTACGCGCTGCTGCCCGCGCTGCGCCTGGAGATCGCCGAGGCCCGCGCGCGCGGCACGACGCCTCTGCCAGAGGGCTACACGCTCGGTGCCGCCACTCCACAACCCGCGCGCGGCGCGGTAACGGCGCGCTACTTCCTTCCCGCCGACGGCCTGGTGCATGTCACGCTCTACGACGCGCTTGGCCGCGAGGTGGCCCGCCCCATAGGCGGCCTCTACGAACGCGGCGGGCAGTGGCATACCGCCCGGATCGACGCCTCCGGCCTGGCCGCAGGCGTGTACTTCTACCGCCTGCGCGTCGAGGGTTTTCGGGGCACCGACCACGTCTCCACGCGCACGCTCGTAGTGGTGCGGTAGAGGCTCAGCGCAAATCCGCACCGCTGCGGTAGAGGCACTCTTCCCACTGCGCCCGCAACAGCAGTTCGCCAAAGCGCACCGGAGCGTACCGGGTCAGGTAGTCGTCGAGCACTCGGTCAAGCGCGTCGCGCAGCACCAGACTCGTTAGTTCGCCCTCTGTGAAATAGCTCGTCCCGCCCGATTTTACCTCTACCTGTGGCTGCATGATCGACTTGAGCCCTGGTCGTTTCCGTTCGACCAAACGCTGCTCGATGTGGATATCGAGCGGTGAGAGCGGGGTTGGCTGTCCTTTCCATTCATCCACGTAGAGGTCAGCAGGCGCGAGGGTGTTGAGGAGTTCAACCACCTGCTGCTGCAACGTCTGGTCGCTTTCCGCGCTGAGGCGAACGGGGAGCAGTACCGCGTTGGGCGTGGAGGGAAAGCCACCTTTAAGCTCATAGTGCAGTTGGTCGCCGAAAAAGCGTAGTTCGCAGGCGGTGCGGCGCGCAAGGGCTTCTGCCTCGGCCTGCCACGTTTCGTAACGCGCCTGCATGGCCGGTTCTACAGACGACGGCAGGGCAGCCTGCTCAGGCGGATGCTGGCGTTCGTGCTGGAGCAAGATGGTGGTGGGTAGCACCCAGCCCCGCGCGGCGGCATAGGCGTCGAAAAGCCGCTGCGCCTTTTCCACCACTTCGCGGCGTACCTGCTCGGGCGTCGAGAAAAACAAGCCCGATCCGCTCGCCCCTCCAGTTCCCGCGATCCGTACCATAATCATGGAGTCTGCCGAGGCCGGATCCAGCACCACTTCAAACCGGGGTTCGTCCTCGCGTAATACGCTTCCAGGCTCCAATAACACTAGCTCATATCCCTGCCGGTGGAGGCCCGCGCGCAGATCTCCAAGCAGCGTGTCCGCAGGCACGATGCCTTCGAGACCGCTGAAAGCCGTCTGGACGTATACCTTCGCGTTCAGCCCAGTCAGGCACGCCCTCAGGCCCGGCGGATAGGTGCGAACCATTCTGGACGTGCTTCCTTCGATGCGCGTGGCGCGGTAGGCGTCGGCCACGCAGGTACGCCACTGGGCGATGGTTTCTTCGGGCGTCTGGGCCGAAAGCGCGGCGGGCAGCAGGACAAGGGCGGCGAGCAACAGGAGGGCGGAGAGCAGCGGGCGTGGCATGAAGGGTTGTATGGGTTAGAGGACGCAAAGAAACGTCAACCTCCAACCTCTAACCTCTCGCAGAAACGCCAACGTCGAAAAGTGCAGCCTACGCCGGACGCATCAGCTCGCGGGCACTTTCGAGCGCGGCTTCGGTCACGTCCTCGCCCGCGATGAGGCGGGCTACCTGCGCGGCGCGCTCGTCGTCGTCGAGCCTGCGCAGGTGCGTGCGCGTGCGCGCGCCATCGACGGTCTTCTCCACCAAGAGGTGCACGTCGCCCAGCGCCGCGATCTGCGGCAGGTGCGTGATGGCGACGATCTGG
>CBDUBO010000550.1:0-2176 GCA_965365405.1 uncultured Rhodothermales bacterium
TGTCCACGCGCACGTCTTCTTTTCCGTGCCAGCAAACAGCTTTCATGGGGATGGTGTGTTGGATGGTTGGGCGGTTGGATGGTGCGCTCATCTGACCCTCTCGCCATCAGCGAGCGCAGCGAGCAAGCCATCTAATGAACTCACCGCCCATCAGCGGCCTAAAAGCGTTTTGAGCGCCCGGCCCGCTTCGGGCAGCACGTCGGGTATGAGATGGGGGACGGCGGTTCGGTTGCGGGGTTCACGAGCGCAGGCGGGCGGCGAGTGCCAGTCCGGCAGCTACGCCCGCGAGGCCCAGCAGCGCCTGCAACGGGTGCAGCACCGCCTGCGTGTACACACTCGACTCCATCACGTAGCCGTCGTAGTCGCCGCGTTCTTCGAGTGCGCCCGCAGGCCCGTCCAGCCCGTTCTGTTCGATGGGGCCTGCGGGCGCGCTGGTGGTTTCCTGTTCGGCAAAGAACGTCTCCATGAGCGTATCCGTCACGCCGGGGGCGTAGTAGCCCATCATCGCCAGGCCTTTGGCCCCGGCACCGCCTACGAACACGTCACGCTGTGGGTGCTCGGCGCAGTGTAGGATCGCCCGCGCCACCACGTCGGGGGCATAGACGGGCGGAGGCACGCTGGCCTCTTTGTCCAGGTAGTTTTTGGCGTGGCGCGTGTACGGCGTGTTGATGGCGGCGGGCTTGACGAGCGTGACCGAAACCGGCGCGTTTTCGCGCGCCAGCTCCATGCGCAGCGCGTCGGTGAAGCCTTTCACGGCGTGCTTCGAGGCCGAGTAGGTGCCTTGCAGCACGATCGCCCGGTCGGAGAGCACGCTGCCGACGTTGATGATGGCTCCGCCTTTCGCCTTGAGGTGCGCGGCGGCTTCGAGCGAGCCGTAGAGCACGCCCCACACGTTGGTTTCGAAAAGCTTGCGCATGTCTTCGACGGGCACCTCCTGGAGCCGTCCGTAGATGGAGACCCCCGCGTTGTTGACCCACGTGTCGAAGCCGCCGAAGGCTTCCTGCGCCTTGCGGGCAATGGCCCGCACGTCGTCACGGCGGGAAACGTCGGCCACGACGTAAGCGGCCTGGCCGCCCGCGCCGTTGATCTCGTCGGTGAGTTGCTGGAGGGCGCTTTCGCTGCGCGCGGCCAGCACGAGGCGCGCCCCACGCCGGGCCGCCATGCGCGCCGCCGTCAGGCCGATGCCGGACGACGCGCCAGTGATGACGACCGTCTGGTCTTCGAGTCTTTTGAGGGTTACACGCATGTCAGGGGTTTGGAAAACGGATGGAGGAGTAGAAGACTTTGGGTAGCGCGTGCTGCGCGCCCGAACAACGCGCTGGCCAAACCGGCGTGGGCAAATGCGCAGGGATGCAAACGGTAAGCTGAGGTAGCGCGCCCTGGCCGAACGGTGCGGCCATCACCACACCCACGAGTCCCATCGGGGCGAGCGCGGATCAGCCGCCTTTGGGCTGCCCTTCGATGGTAGGCACCTCGCCAGCTTCGATGACGTGCTTGAAGCGGCGCACGTCTTCCTTCACCATGCGGGTAAAAACGGGGTCGAGGGCTTTGCCGAGCGCGTGGCCCAGGTCGCCAGCGGGTGGGCGGTAGGCGATGCGAACGCGCACCTCGGTGCCACCGTGCGGCGCGGGCCGGAATTCGACGTGCCCGGCGTTGTCCACCGCAGCCTCGTCTACGGACTGCCACACGAGCAGGCGACCCGGCTCGTCCTGCAAAATCTCCGCTTCCCACGTCAGGTCGGGCAGCGGGCCGGGGCTGTTGGCTTTCCATAGCGACCGGCCATCGCCCATCTCGTTGACCGACGCGATGTGGTGCATGAAGCGCGGCAGGTTTTCGAGCCGTCGCCAGAAGGCGTACGCCTCGTCGGGCGAGCGCGCTACCGTCAGCGTCTCCTCGATTTCGAGCGCGCGGGGCGTGTCGTCTTGCTGCTCGGCGGTGCTGATGCCGGCCAGCCCGAAGGCGGGGCAGTAACCCGAAGCGCCTCGAAAAACGAGGACGGCTCCCAGTCCGCCCAGGAGCGTGCCGCCAACGGTGCCGCGCGTGAGCCCATAGGCCGTTAGCGCCGCTCCGCCCAGCGCCGAGACGACGCGTTCCATGGGGCCGACATTGACGTGGGCGCTGCCGGTAATGGCGGGCGGAAGAAAGCGGGGAAGGGTGGGCGTGTCGGGGCGAGGGG
>CBDUBO010000551.1:0-2176 GCA_965365405.1 uncultured Rhodothermales bacterium
CCGCCACACCCGGCCCGGCGTCGGTGCGCAGCGGGGGTAGGCCCCCGCTCCCCGCGCCCCCAGGCCGCTGGTCGAGCACGAGCCCTGCTTCCACCTCGCCCGCCAGGCTGGGTACGGGGTGTAGCGCTGCCAGCAGAAACGTCTCGTTTCCCAGCACCCGGCTCTGCGAAAACAGCAACAGGCGCGAACCGACCCCAAGCGACACGCGAGGCGAAACCACCCGCCGCGCCGTCAGCCGGGCGTTCATCTCGTCGCGGAACGTGAGCGCGCCGCCGAAAATCTCGAACGCGTCGGAGGAGAAACGCCCGGCACCGCTTACCTGCCACGCGCCTTGCTGGAGGGCCCCCTCCACGAGGGCGTCGTACCGGTAGCGGTTGAGGTCGCGCACGAGGCGCGTCTCTACCACCACACCCGGCGCCAGCACGGGCGCGTTGCCCGTCTGCGCCTGCGCAGCAGCCGCCAGCAGCAACAGGAGGAGGGTGCAGCCGCGCGCTTTCACCCGCTCAGCCCGGCGGCCACGTCAGCTTGCGGCCCCCCAGCAGGTGCAGGTGCAGGTGATCCACGGACTGTCCGCCGTCCGGCCCGGCGTTGAATACGGTGCGGAAGCCGCCGTCCAGTCCCTCCTGCTCCGCCAGCCGCCGCGCCACCACGAACAGGTGTCCTATCAGGTCGGCATCGTCGTCTTCCAGCGCCGCCAGGCTTGGAATGGGCTTGCGCGGCACGATGAGCAGGTGCGTCGGGGCCTGCGGGTGGAGGTCGCGGAAAGCCACGCAGCGCGCGTCCTCGTGGACGAGGTCGGCGGGAATCTCGCGGTCGGCGATTTTCTGGAAAAGCGTCTTTTCGGGCATGGCGGAGCGGGGCGGGCTGCGCCAATGTACGGCCCGCCTGCCGCGCCCTCAACGGGCGTTCAGGCCGCCACGAGGGCTTCCGTACGCTCCACCTCGGCCAGGGCTACGGCGTACTGTCCCTTCCACGCTTCGAGCGCCTGCTCGTCCAGCGACGTGACGAGGGTGCTGATGGTGTCCACCGATTCGCGGATGCCTTCGAGTTCAAAGGCGAACGCCTCGGCCTCGGGCCCGCTGGGCAAGTACATCTGGACGACGGCAAGCTGGTTGCGCACGCGGTCTTCGAGCATCTCCCGGATTTCCCAGATGGCCCGGCTGCGCTCGCGCCGCTGCCGCGTCCGCACGACCCAGAAGATGCCGCCGTGCAGCGTGCCCACCCCCGTTGCCGTGAAGGCCGCCACGACCCAGGGATCGAACTCGCCGCCAAAGAGCAGCGGCACCAGCCAGATCACGACGAGGCCGACGCCGCTGAAGATGAGTTCGATGTGGTTGAAAAAGAGGCGTTGAACGGAAGCAGGCATGGCGATGGGCGTGTTGTGGGTGGCCAGAGCAGGTCGGTCTTTAACCGAATCGGCAGAACACTGCCTCTTCATAAGTCGCAGGGCCGCCCTGGCCGTCGCACGGGAACGGAGGCGGAAGCGGCGGGGTTGGGCGCGTTGCTTGTTTCGACAACCAAAACACGTATGCCGCAGGTCTTCGTGACGCGCCGCGTCCACTTCAACGCCGCCCACCGCCTTCACAACCCTGCGAAATCGGATGCGTGGAACCGCGACACGTTCGGCCTCTGCAACAATGCCAACTGGCACGGCCACAACTACGAACTGGAAGTGACGGTAGCCGGCGAGCCCGACCCCGACACGGGCTACGTGATGGACCTGGCCGAGCTCAAGCGCATCGTACAGGCGCGCGTCGTGGACAGCCTCGACCACCACAACCTCAACCTGGACGTGCCGTGGCTAGACGGCATCCTGCCTTCTACGGAAAACGTGGTCGTCGCCATCTGGCAGCGCCTGGCCGCCCATATCCCACCGCCCGCCCGCCTGTTCGAGATCACGCTGCACGAAACGCCGCGCAACCGTGCCACTTACCGCGGCGACTGACCCCTCCCCCCACATGGACGATTACAGCAAGCAGCACCCCGATTCCTACGGCCCCGGTGCCTCCGATCTGGCCGTGGACCTCTACGCGCCCGATCACTACGAGCGCCGCGACATGTACCACGCGCAGAAAACCGAGCGCCTGGCCACGCACTTCCGCGAAATCTTGCGTCTGCTGAGCGAAGACCCGTCGCGGGAGGGTTTGCTGAAGACGCCCGAGCGCGTGGGCAAGTC
>CBDUBO010000552.1:0-2171 GCA_965365405.1 uncultured Rhodothermales bacterium
ACGCCGACCACTTCGACGGCCTCAACGACATCGTCCGGTCGGAAAGCCTGCCCGAATACCAGGCGCGCAAGCGGCTCGCCATCCACCCGCACCGCGTTTTCCACAGCGGGCTCGTCAAGCGTCCCTCACGCCGGCAGGGCAAGCGCGTGGCGGAGAAAGACCTCTTTGGCCGCACCGTCGAGCACAGTGGCCGCCTCTACGTAGTGGACCTGCCCGACGACCCGCGCAACGTGCCCACCGGCGATCTTAACCGACCGTTCCAGCGCTGGGCCGCGTCGCTGGCGCACTGGGGGCAGCGCGGATCGATGCGCGTGCAGCGCGTGGACGCGGGCATGGACGGGCGCGAACTGTTCGATTTTCTCCAGGATGAAGGCCTTGCCGTCGAGGTGCTGGGCCCGTTTACGACCCGCATTCACGACCCCGAACAAGGCGGCGAAGTAGCCGCGCTGCCGTTTTTCCACGAGCCCCGCAAAAGCGCCGAGCACGCCGCCGAGACGGGCGAGGGATCGCCGGGCAGGCCGTCGGCCTCGCACACCGTCAACGGGCACTCCATCACGCTGCGCCTGACCTACGGCAACGTGCGCTTCCTGCTCACGGGCGACCTCAACCGCGAGGCCATGCAGGCGCTGCACCGCAACGTACCGCCGGAAAGGCTGGAAGCCGAGATCGTGAAGGCGCCGCACCACGGCTCGGACGACTTCGACCTGGAAACGCTGCGGCAGACGCGGCCCGTCGTCGCCATCATCTCCTCCGGCGACGAGAGTGAGGCGAAAGAGTACATCCACCCGCGCGCCACGCTCCTGGCGG
This sequence comes from uncultured Rhodothermales bacterium, assembly GCA_965365405.1. GTDB lineage: Bacteria > Bacteroidota > Rhodothermia > Rhodothermales > BA12 > CBDUCD01. The sequence goes on from CBDUBO010000552.1 coordinate 808, forward strand.
CCCTCGGCGCGTGTATGCGGGGCAGCCCCGGCGTCGTGTTCTCGACCGAGCTGGCCGCCTTTTTCTCTGCCCGCGCCGACTGCCACCGCCGCGAAGACCTCGCCGCCTTTTTCGCCCGCCACCCCGACCGCGTGTTTACCGGCGAGGAACTCAGGCAGCTCTTCACCGGCCAGCCCCGCGCCGAAGACCCGCCGGGGCTATTCTACGGCTTCGAGCGCACCAACTTCGGCATCATCCACATCCGCACCGACGGCGAGCGCGTGCTGGCCTTTACGCACAGCGGCAAGGAAGGCGTAAACGAGGCCTACCGCTTCCACGTGACGATGGACGGCAGCGAGCGGCGGGTAAACTTCCGTCACAGCGTCACGACGCGGTAGCGTGCACACGGGCGTCGCCGCGCGAAACCTTGCGCGCCCACGGCGGGCATTTGCCACCTCTTCACAGAGAAAAGGCGGCTGAAGGCGCTGCACATGCTGTCCGTCAATACCCTGTTACACGGGCGCTGAGGCAAGCCGCACGAGGGGGCGTTTAGTGGCCAAACACTGCTAAACCCACCCTCGTCTATATGTCCACCGCTACCGCTGCTCGTCCCCGCTCCTCCACCCACGCCGGCATGGGAGCCGTCCCTTATAAAGGCGGCGTTTCGTTCCGCGTGTGGGCGCCCAACGCCGACGCCGTGCGCGTCACCGGCACGTTCTCCGACTGGGACGAAGGCAGGCCCCTCGCGCACGACGGCGACGGCTACTGGAGCGGCGTCGTGCGCGGAGCGAAAGCGGGCGACGAATACAAGTACGTGATCGAAGCCAACGGGCAGACGTTCCAGCGCAACGACCCCTACGCCCGCCTCGTCACGTCGTCCGTGGGCAACAGCGTCGTCTATGACGACACGGCCTTCGACTGGAAGGGCGACGCGTTCCACTTGCCCTCGTGGAACGACCTCGTCCTCTACGAACTCCACATCGGCACCTTCAACGACCAGAACCCCGATGGCCCCGGCGACCTGCGCAGCGCCATCCCCAAACTCGACTACCTGCGCGACCTGGGCGTCAACGCTGTCAGCCTGATGCCTCTCGCCGAGTTCGCGGGCGACTTTTCGTGGGGCTACAATCCGGCCTTCCCCTTCGCCATCGAGCAGGCGTATGGCGGCCCGGACGCGCTCAAGCTGTTCGTCCGCGAGGCGCACGCGCGCGGCTTGGCCGTGCTCGTGGACGTGGTGTACAACCACTTCGGTCCCAGCGACCTCGACCTGTGGCAGTTCGACGGGTGGAGCGAGAATGGCAAAGGCGGCATCTATTTCTACAACGACTGGCGCGCCGAGACGCCGTGGGGCGAAACCCGCCCCGACTACGGGCGGCCCGAAGTGC
>CBDUBO010000553.1:0-2167 GCA_965365405.1 uncultured Rhodothermales bacterium
GGGCAGGCGTTCGAGGGGAACAGGAAACGGTACGAGGCGGCGCGGGCCCATGAACGAGAGCGGCGACGCGCGCAGGCCCGCCATTGGATCTACGAGCACGTTGGCCCCGGGCGTTTGCAGCAGCAGGGCGGCGTGGCCGAGCCACGTCAGGCGCAGCTTGCGCGTGGGCGCCCACACGTCGGGGGAGAGCGGGACGACCACGGGCGGCCTGTTCTCTTTTCGCTGGAAAGGGCGGGCCACCATCCACCGGAGCGCCTGCAGCACGCCCACGGCAAGCGGATCGCCGTAGATGTTGCGGAAGCCCGTGGCCGTGTGGTGGCGCGTGTGGTGCCACGGGTGGCGGTGGACGGTGGGAACGCGAGGGGCAGCGGACATGAGGCAGGGATTGCGCGGGCAAACGGCAGGAGCGGGCAGGTCAGCGGCGAAACCCTATCTTGCGCCCTCCGGTTCAGCCTGTCCGTGAGACTGGAATCACCCTCTGGCGGCAAGCATCAGGCCTTTGCGCCGATGCCTTGCCGCTTTTTAATGCCACACATCGAATGGAGTTTGTCGCGCTGGGCTCAACCGACGAGATCGGAGCCAGCTGTCACCTCGTCACCGCCAACCAGACTGGCCTGCTGCTCGACGCCGGCCAGCACCCCGACCGCGACGGCGCGGCGGGCCTGCCGGACTTCTCGTTTGTCCGCAACAACAGCAACCGCTACATAGACCACGTGCTCGTCTCGCACGCGCACCACGACCACCTGGGCGCGCTACCGGTCGTGCTCCAGCAGTTTCCCCACGCCATCGTCCACATGACGAAGGCCACGCGCGACCTGGCGGACTTTCTCCTCAAAGCCTCGGCGCGCTTGCAGCGGCGACGGCTGCGCGAAGGCTCGACGGCGCAGCCGCTTTTCGCAGAAGAGGAACTCGACCACTACAGCTACCTCTACCTCGCCCACGACTACGAGCAGCCCTTTGCCGTGGACGGCGTGCGCGGGCAGGGCGGCGTAAAGGCGTCGTTCCACTGGGCCGGCCACGTGCTGGGCGCGGCGGGCGTGCTGGTCGAGGAGGAGGGCGGCAAAAAGCTGTTCTACACGGGCGACGTGAACCTCCGGCCCCAGACCATCGTGCCCGCCGCCCACCTGCCGCCCGGCCCCGTGGACGTGCTCGTCCTTGAATCCACGCTGGGCGCCGACGCGATGCCGGAGCAGATCACGCGCCGGGCCGAGGAGGCGCGCTTTGCCCAGCACATCGCCGACGTGCTCGACCGGGGCGGGAGCGTGCTCATCCCCGCTTTCGCCCTGGGCCGCGCCCAGGAAACCATCGCCCTTATCGCCCGCTACCGCGAGCGCGGCACCATCCCCGCCGACGTGCCGATCTACACGGCCGGCTCGATGCGGGCCATTGCCGACTACTACGACAAGTCGCGCCTGACCACACCCCGGCTGGACGAGGAGTTCACCGTGTTCGGCGTGCCGCAGCAGCGCCTGCCCAAGTCGCCCTCGGCGCTCGTGGGCCTGCTGCGCGAACCCTCCATTCTGGTGCTGGCTTCGGGGATGATGTTCGAGCGCACGGCGGCCAACGAGGTGGCGCAGATGATGGTGGACGAAGAGCAGCACGGCATTTTCCTCGTCGGCTACGCCAAGGACGACTCGCCCGCGGCGCGCCTGCTGGCGGCGGCCGAAGGGGGCAAGGGCACACCCGTCGTGCTCAGCGCCGACACGGGGCCGCAGCCCGTCAACTGCACCGTCGAGCGGTTCCGCTTTTCGGGCCACTCGCACCGCCGCGACCTGCTCGGCCTCGTCGGGCACTTCCAGCCCAAGGACGTGATCCTCGTCCACGGCGAGCCGGAGGGGCGGGCGTGGATGCAGAACAACATCCAGTTTTTCTATCCCGACGTGCGCGTGCACCTGCCCGAGCAGGGCGTGCCCATTCAGCTGTAGCAGGCCGAATTGCGCGCAGGGGCCGGGCGTATCTTTTCGGCTCCGCCCAAGCCCCTGCCTCTGTGGAAGTAAAGTCCAGCCCCGCCGCACCCCCCGTCAGCGCCGCGCTGCGCGATTTCGTCCAGCACTTGCAAAAAAAGGTCGCGGGCGACCTCAGAGCCGACACGATGTCGCGCGCGCTCTACGCGACCGACGGTTCGATGTACCAGAAGCTGCCCGTGGCCGTGCTGCGTCCGGCCTCG
>CBDUBO010000554.1:0-2151 GCA_965365405.1 uncultured Rhodothermales bacterium
TTGCCGCCTTCCATGTGGACGTTGTGGTACTCGTGCGCGGCGTCGCCGTTGGACTTGGACGCTTTCTTGGGGGCTTTCGACTTGGACATGGCAGGGGTGAGATGGATGAACCGCAAACGCACCGGCCTTTGGAGGCTGTTTCTGCGCGCCGGCAATGTTGCCCGGCTGTAACACCCCCCGCATGTAATACGGCTGCACCCGAGGGGGGCGCCCCAGCCTTGGCCTCCCGCCAGGTGGACTCGGTGCCCGGCCGGCAGGGCCTCAGATCGATGAGGATCTGGACGCCCTCTCCTGCTGCCAGGCTGTACATACCCCCCACGGTGAGCGCGCCGTCGGAATCAAACTTCAACCTTTCCAGGACCAGTTATGCAGGCGCAGATCCTGCCGCACTTCAGTGGCCGGCGTCGCTGCCCCAGAGCGCTTCCAGGCGCTGGTCTCGCCCGCACCCGCGCCGGTAGGAGTAGTAGCGGTCGGGATTCTTCTTGTAGAAGTCCTGGTGATACGCTTCGGCGGGATAGAACGGCCCATCCGGGACGATCTCGGTCTCGATGGTCGCGCCGAAGCGCTCGGCCAGCCGCGCCTTTTCCTGCTCGGCAAGGGCCTGCTCGTCCTCATTGCCGTAGAAGATGGCCGACCGGTACTGCGGCCCTACGTCGCAGAACTGACGGCCAGCCACGAGCGGATCGATGTTGTGCCAGAAAACGTCCAGCAACTCGGCATACGAGATGCGCGTCGAGTCGTACACGACGCGCACCACTTCGGCGTGGCCCGTCTGCTTGTTCGACACCTGCTCGTAGGTGGGGTTCACTTCCGCCCCGCCCGCGTAGCCAGACGTGACCGATATGACGCCGTCGAGTTTTTCGAAGGGCGGCTCCATGCACCAGAAACATCCGCCGGCAAAAATGGCATCAGCCTGTCCCGCTTCGAGCGCGACGGGCGCGGCAGGCGTCCGCGCAGACGAGTCGGACGAGGTGGACGTGCAGGCGGTCAGGCCGCAGATCAGAAGAAGAACGGGCAGCAAACGCATGGCAAAATAGGGGGCAGGGTCAGGTGCGGAGGGCGGGCAGCGGCTCGCTTTCAGGGACGAAGCGCAGGGCCACCCCGTTGTTGCAGTAGCGAAGACCGGTGGGCGGCGGGCCGTCCTCAAACACGTGCCCCTGGTGGCCGCCGCAGCGGGCGCAGTGGTACTCGGTGCGCAGCATTCCCAGGGCGCGGTCGGCCTTGGTGCCCAGGCGCCCCTCGATGGGCTGGTAAAAGCTGGGCCAGCCCGTGCCGCTCTCGAACTTGGTGGCCGAGGGGAAGAGGGGCAGGTAGCAGGCAGCGCACACGAACGTGCCGGCGCGCTTCTCGGCGTTGAGCGGACTGGAGAAAGGCCGCTCCGTCGCCTCCTCGAACAAGACGGTATAGGCCGCAGGCGGCAGCAGGGCCTGCCACTCGGCCTTGCTCTTGACGAGCGGTGTAAAACGAATGGAGTCGCGGGCGGCAACGCCCCGCACGTTTGGGTCGGGCGGCTCCGAGGCTGTCCGGCAGGCGGGCAGCAACACAGGCGCGGCGGCGAAAAGCGCCATGTGGCGCAGAAAGGCTTTACGGGTCATCGGGACAGGGGGTGGTGGCACCGGAGCCAACGCCCTATCCCCCGGCAGGATGCTCACGGAAGCATCACGAATTAGCCCGAACGCCGCGAGCCGCCCCTCCAGATGGAGAAGCGGCTCGCAGATAGATCCGTTCGTCTCTCGGCGAGAGGCGCGGCTCAGTAGCGCTTGTCGCGGTAGCCACCGCGATCGCCGCCCCGGTCACCACCGCGGTCGCCACCCCGTCCGCCCTGCGGACGGTCGCCGAAGTCGCGGCGCGGGCGGTCGCCGAAGTCACGCCGCGGCGGGCGCTCTTCGCGCGGGCGCGCCTCGTTGACGCGCAGCGGGCGCCCGTCCATGTCGTAGCCGTCGAGTGCCTCGATGGCGGCCTTGGCCTCTCCATCGTTGGGCATGGTCACGAAGGCGAAGCCGCGTGCGCGGCCGGTTTCGCGGTCGGTGGCAACGTGAATCCGCTCGACGTTTCCGTACTCGGCGAAAATGTTCTTGAGATCGTCTTCCGTCGTGCGGAACGGGAAGTTGCCTACAAAGATGTCCATCAATCGACCCTCTGCTTGGTCGC
>CBDUBO010000555.1:0-2149 GCA_965365405.1 uncultured Rhodothermales bacterium
GGCATCGACGTGCTCGTGTTCGACATCCAGGACATCGGGCCGCGCTTCTACACCTACATCACCACGATGGGCCTGTCTATGCAGGCTGCCGCGAAGGCCGGCATTCCGTTCGTCGTGCTCGACCGGCCCAACCCCATCGGCGGGGAGCTGGTGGAAGGCTTCGTGCGCGATGCGGATCAGGAGTCTTTCGTAGGGCTGTACCGAATCCCGGTAACGCACGGCCTGACGGTGGGTGAACTGGCGAAGATGGCCAAAGCGGAGGGGATGATAGAGGGCATCGAGAACCTCGACCTGCAAGTCGTCCCGGTCGAAAACTGGAAGCGCGCGTCGCTGTGGCCCGCTTACGGCAACGGCTGGGTGCGTCCCAGCCCCAACATCCCCGACTTCGAGACGGCGCTGATCTACCCCGGCGCGTGCTTTTTCGAGGGCACGACGGCCAGCGAGGGGCGGGGCACGCAGGAGCCCTTCATCCTGCTGGGCGCGCCGTGGGCGGACGGCGAGGCACTGGCGGCGGAGCTGAACAATCGCAACCTGCCGGGCCTCACCTTTGAAGCGGCGACGTTCACGCCCGAAAGCCTGCCTGGCATGTCGCCCAACCCCAAACACCTCGGCAAAACGCTACAGGGCATCCGCTACAACGTCACCGACGCCCACGCCGTGCGCCCCGTCGAGGCTGGCATCCACGTCCTGCAGGCCTTCTACGCCCAGGCCAACGAGGCGCAGCGGGCCGAGTTTTTCCGCATGAACGTGATGGACCGCCTGGCTGGCACGCCCCGGCTGGGCGAGATGCTCAAGGCGGGCAACACCGCGGAGGAGATCATCGCTTCGTGGCAGCAAGAGTTGCAGGCCTACGACACGATGCGCCGGAAGCATTTCCTCTACGACTGAACCGGGCGAACAACCATGCCCGGATTGCTCCTCGCGCTCGTGCTCACCGTCCTTCCGATGGAGGGTTTGCAGGTTTCTGAGGACGAGGGGTGGGGAGAAGCGCGCAGCGCGGTAACGGACTCCGTCTCGTTGCGCGTCGTCACCTACAACATCGCGGGCGGGCGCTACGGTGACCTCGATACCCTGGCCGCCGTGATGGCGTCACTCAAGCCCGACGTTGTCGCGCTGCAAGAGGTGGCTTCCAACTGGGACGCCGCCAGCATGGGCACGGATCAGGCGGCAGCGCTGGGGCAGAAGCTCGGCATGACGTCGTTCTTCGCGCCGATCTATTCGGCTACCGATGCCGAAGGGAATGTGCGCCAGTTCGGGCTGGCGGTGCTCACGCCGCACCCGATCGTGCGGCAGACAAACCATGCCCTCACGCGGCTCTCGACGCAGCAGGAAAACGCTGTGCCGCGCCCGATGCCCGGTTTCCCCGAAGTCGTCGTCCGCATCGGCGGGGCAGACGTGCGCGTTTTCAACACGCACCTGGACTACCGGCGCGACCCCGCCGTGCGGCATCAGCAGGTGCGCGAGATGCTTGATATTCTGGGAGAACTCGGTCTGCCCACGCTGCTCGTCGGCGACCTGAACGCGCCGCCTGCCGCGCCCGAACTCGCCCCGCTGCTGGCACGCTTGCAGGATGCCTGGGCAGAACTGTCCCCGCCCGGCTTCACCATCCCCGTTCACGCTCCGGAGCGCCGCATCGATTACGTGCTCGTGTCTGCGAAGTGCACCGTGCGGCAGGCTTTCGTGCCCGAGGCGCAGGCGTCGGATCACCGCGCCGTCGTTGCAGACCTCACGTGCGCCCCATGAAAAAGCCTGTGGAGAAACGGCCGTTCGGGAGCACCGACCTCTACGTGAGCGAAGTGGGCTTCGGCGCGTGGGGCATCGGCGGCCCGGCGATGGCCGGAGATACGCCCATCGGCTGGGGCGCGGTGGACGATGCGGAGTCGGTGCGCGCGTTGCACGCGGCCGACGCCCAGGGCATCACCTTTTTCGACACCGCCGACGTGTACGGCCTCGGGCATTCCGAAGCACTTATCGGAGAAGCGTTCGGCAACCGCAGCGATGTCGTCATCGCCACAAAGGTGGGGCACCACGTGGACGCCTCCGGCACGTTTCTCCGCGAGTACGGACGCGATTATATCATCGGGGCGTGCGAGCAGAGCCTGAAACGGCTCCGACGCGACACCATCGACTACTACCAGCTGCACTCGGC
>CBDUBO010000556.1:0-2149 GCA_965365405.1 uncultured Rhodothermales bacterium
TGCAGCACTTCACCCAAGCCCTCCAAAGGGTGCTTCAGGGCGGGCAGCAGGCCGTGCCGCAGCACGCGCCTCCGCCAATCAAGCGCCCGCCGCCCGCGCCCGCGCTTGCGCGCTCCGAGCCCGTCCACGCGAGGCCGATGCTGACGGGGGTTGACCCTGGTAACGTGAAGCTGGCTGGCCGTGGCACGCGCCTGGGTGCCGCGCTGCTCGACGGAATGCTGTATGGCGGTGTGGCCATCGTGTTAGGGATCGGGGTGACCATGCAGGACGGTTACGACACGGAGGAGGCCGGGGGCGTGCTGATAGGAATTGGCGTGATTGCCTTTGTCGTGCTGCTCATCGCCCAGCTTGCCCTGCTCTCCTCGAAAGGGCAGACGTACGGCAAAAAGTGGACAGGCATTCGCATCGTCAAGAAAGACACGTTGCAGAACGGCGGTTTTGGCACCAACGTGGGAATGCGCGCCTTTCTGCCCGGCGCGATCATGGCCATTCCCTACTTCGGGACGCTCTTTGGAATTTTGGACATCCTGTTCATCTTCGGCCAAGAGCGCCGCTGCATCCACGACTACATCGCGGGCACTGTTGTGGTTGAGGAGGACGAGGAAGCCAGAGCAGCATCGGTACCGGTTGCACAAGCTGCTGTAGATCAGAGTGTGGCTTCGACAGTGTCTCAATTGCCAGAGCCTTCAGCAGAGGCGAAAACTGTTGGTCTCATGATTCTCGTCGCGCTAGCCATCCTTTTATTGGCGACTATGATCGGAACATGCTCAAGTATGTAATTGCTACTAGGAATCTTTTGCAGTGATATGAAATGGAAACCTGTACTTTTGCAGCTGCTCGTGTTGTGCGGGTTTTGTTCGCTTGCGGAGGCGCAGGTGCCGATTGAGCAGATGCAGCAGAGTACGGTGCGCATTTTCTGCCAGTCGGGCGACGAGTTGGGGATGGGCACGGGGTTCGTCGTGGCGGATCATTACGTGGCCACCAACCTGCACGTCGTGGACTGCGCGCGGCAGGGCGGCGAGCTCGTCGTCGCGGCAGATCCGGCAGCATTTTCGCCCGCCACCATCTCGTGGGCATCGGGCACCATTGACCTGGCCCTGCTGCGTGTGGAGCAGCCCCTCGGCCGCCCTGTGGTGCAGCTCATGCCCACGGCGTTCGTGCGCTCCGACGACGACGTGCGGGCGGTCGGCTTTCCCAGCGCTGCCGATGGGGGCACCTGGGAGGGGCAGGGCGGGCGTCGGTACTCGGACGCCCTTTTCGTGCCCTCTATCTCGCGCGGCATCATCTCGCGCGCCATCACGGACGAAAACCGCGTGCGCCTTTACCAGACCGACGCGGCCATCAACCCCGGCAACTCGGGCGGCCCGCTTTTCAACGCCTGCGGCGACGTGGTGGGCATCAACGTCGAAAAATCAATGACCGAGGTGCAGACTTCGCAAGGGCGCCGCGAGCGCGTGCCCGTGGGCGAGGGCATCGGGTGGGCCATCCGCGCGGACGAACTCATCGACGCGATGGGCAAGCAGGGACTGCCTGTGCAGCAGGCGTCGGCACGTTGCACTGGGACGGCGTCCGTGGTGCCGGAAGTCCGGCCGGAGCCGCTGCCTCCACCCGAAGTGGCGGACAACGGCTGGATTGGCTGGCTCGCGGGAGCCGGGCTTTTCGCAGGTGTGTTCGTCGTGCTGGTAGTGCTGCTGGTGCGGTCGCGCAGTGCCGTGCAGGCAGCAGCGGCCCTTCCCGTTCAGCCTCAGGCGCTGCCAGCTTTGCCGGTGCAGTCGGCGCGGCTCGTCGCCCTGGGCGGGTCGCTTAGAGGGCTCGACATAGGCTTTGCCGGGCACACGCTCACGCTGGGGCGAGATCGGCGCGTGTGTACCGTCATCTTTCCCGAATCGGCGAGCGAGGTATCGAAGACGCATGCGGCGCTCGACTGGGACGCGACGCGCGGCGTGGCGTGCCTGCGCGACCTCGGCTCCACCAACGGTACGTACCTCGCCTCCGGGCAGCGGCTGGTGCCGGGGCAGGTGGTCGTCATCCGCCCCGGCGAGCAGTTTTTCCTCGGCCATCCCTCCAACACCTTCGCCGTGCAGCGCTGATCAACGATCAAACCATCCAACCCGCCATCAACAAACACCTCTATCCGGTGCGGCGGCGT
>CBDUBO010000557.1:0-2142 GCA_965365405.1 uncultured Rhodothermales bacterium
GGCCGTTCAGCCCCGTGCAAGGTGCCGGGTTGACACGGGAGGAGCGCGTGGATATCATTTCTGTATCCATCAGCCCGCCAGAGCTATGCGCGCCTTTTCCGCCTTCGCCCTCTGCCTCGTTCTCGCCACCTCCGCGCAGGCGCAGCAGACAGAAGCGTCTGCCGACCGCCCGGCCTTTGTTCAGTACACGATGGAGGCGCTTTTTCAGTCTGAGGTGGAGGCACCCTACAGCCATCCCATCCTGGAAAAGCTGGCCCTGCAGCCCCACCTTACCACGCTGAACGCTGAGGACATGGGCAGCGCGATGCGCCTGCGCGCCGTACTCAGCTTCGGCAGCCTGGAGCTTTTCCGGCAGTGGTATGCTGCCCCGGAAACGCAGGCCCTCATGCAGCAGCTTTCGGACACGCCGGCCAGTTCGCTCAAAACGTCGCTGGCCGTGCAACGCCTGCCGGGTAGCGCCTCGGACTTATAACCACGGCCCTCGGCGTGTCAGTCGTCGAATCGGATCTGGAAGCCGGCGCTCCACGCCCTTTCGGGCAGGCCGTAGTACTGACCCCGCCACGACGCGCCGGCGTAGCGCGCCACCCTGAGCTCAAAGGCCCTGCGGTTCCACGCGCCCACCCGTACGCCCGCCACGAGCGAGGTGCCTATCCGGGCGTCGGTGCCGCTCAGCCGCCCAAACGTCCGCACGTCGGCCCCGGCGAAGAGGTGCACGAGGCCCCGGTTCTGGCCACGCCATTCGGCCCCGGCCTGCACGAAATTGCTGGGCACCTTTTCCTGTCCGGGCGGGCTGTGGTAACCCATCACGGCGGGGGCCACGTAGAGGCGCAGCCCGCTGGGGCGGTGGAGCGCGCCCAGCACGAGCTGGACGTAGTTGCGGCTGTAGTCAATGGGTTCGCGGCCCCCACGCCACGTGCTCGTTTCGCGGTTGTAGCGCCCGTCGCCCAGATGGGAGGAGACGTGGACGACGTGCAGGCGTGCGTGGGCGTCCACGGGCCCCACGCGGCGCAGCGCGGCGGCGTAGCCGCTGAACGAGTAGTCGCCCGTTTCGAGGGGGAAGTCTACCTGCTTTCTGAAACCGAAAGGAAACTGGAGGGGCGACTTCGTGCCGAACTGCCTGAGTTGCAGTTGCATGATGGCCTGCCCGCCCACGCCGACCGAGAAGGCGTCGAGTCCGTAGCGCCGGCCGTCGTGGCGGAGCACGTCGCGCAGCGTACCCACGCGGGCCTCAATGAGGTTGCTACCCACTTCTTTCATGACACCGGGTGCCGGTTCGAGCGGATCAGCCAGCAGTGCGGGCATCACGGAGCGCTCCGGGAGCCAGGTGTACTGTGCAGCGGCAGAAAGCGGCAGCGTTAGCAGCAACGCCGCGAGGCAGAGAAAGGCGCGCATGGCAAGGCGAAAAGCAGAAACCCGGCTCGGCGGCGGGCGGCCCAATAAATGAAAAAAGCCCGCACGGCGTGATACCGGCGGGCTTTACAACGACGCGCAGCCGATCAGCGCCGGCGCGACACGCTTACACCTGGCTCATCGCCATGCGCAGGCGGTTGCGGGCGCGGACGAGGGCGGCTTCGGCCTGCTCGCGCTCGGACGCATCGGTGGCGCCTTGCAGGCGCTCGCGGGCGCGCTGCTCGGAGGCGCGGGCGCGATCTACGTCAATCTCGGAGGCCGGCTCGGCCGTCTCGGCCAGCACCGTTACGTGGTTGTCGAGCACTTCGAGAAAGCCACCCGACGTGGCATAGACGACCTTTTCGCCAGAAGCCATCCGGAGGGCGAGCGGACCGGTGCCAAACGCCGCGATCATGGGCGCGTGGCCTGTGCGCACCTCGAAGGACCCTTCGACGCCGGGTGCCTGCACGCCCGCTGCCTCTCCGCGGAAGACCTTCCGGTCGGGCGCTACGATTTCGACGAAAAGCATAGTGAGTGTCGAATGTCGAGTGTCGAATGCCGAGTGATTTGTGCCCTATCCGACACTCACCACTCGTCACTCGCCCCTCATCCCTTGAGCATTTTCTGGCCAGCCTCGATCACTTCCTCGATGGCCCCCTTGTAGGTAAACGCGCCTTCGGGGTACTGGTCGAGTTCGCCCGAGAGGATCATCTTGAAGCCCCGGATGGTGTCGTCGATCTTGACGTACTTGCC
>CBDUBO010000558.1:0-2141 GCA_965365405.1 uncultured Rhodothermales bacterium
AGCGTGTTCTGGCGGCGCCGCAGGCGTCCGTTGGAGAAGAGGTAGTGGTCGCGGGGCATGGCCGCACGATAGCGCCCTCCTCTCCTGCTACCGGTCATCCGTGGCCGGAAGCCTGGCGGTAGCCTCCAGGGCCGCGTCCTGGTGGACCTGCCTGGCCGTGCGGCACAGCCGCCAGCGCTGGAGAAAGGACGCCAGGTGCAGGTGCCCCACCTCGGCCTGGCGTTCCAGCAGCGCCTCCAGCAGCCCTTCCTCCCGCGCCCACGCCTCGTCCGAGAGCAGGCCCGCGAAGTGCGCCGTGCGCAGCCAGAGCAGGTACGTCGTGAGCGCGTCGCCCTCGTTGTAGCGGCGGATGTCGTCGTAGCGGCCACCCAGCCACAGGTCGGCCACCTGCCCGCCGGAGCACCCGCGTTCCCCCAGCGCTTTCGAGGGAATCCCCGACACGAGCGCCATCTCGCGCAGCGACGGACAGCTTGCGCCGCGCCCACCGAGCACCCGCATCAGGTCGACGTTCCACTCGCCCTGCCCGTACCAGTAGTCGGGGCCTTCCCACGGCCGCTCGGGCCGCTTGCAGAAGCCCCCGGCCGAGAGGCCGTGCGCGATGCCGCGCTGCGCCAGCAGGCGGAGATCGGCGTTGTGCGAGTTGAACCCGACGAGTTGCGGCCGCCGCCGGCCGAGGGCGTCGAAAAACGTCTTCAGCAGCTCGCGCTCGCCGGGCCGCTGGTTTTCTCCATCCGAGGCAGCCGGAAGCGCGCACAGCTTCAGCACGACCTCCCCGCCGCGCACCACGCGGCGCTCGACAAGGGCCACCGACGCCAGACGGCACAGGCACGTCTTCAGAAAGGGGCGGGGCGCCGCGGCCGTCGCTCCTGCGGCCTGCCACATGGCCTCGAACACCTCCGGCTCGGGCGCCCCGGCGCCGAGGCCCAGCAGGCGCCGCCCGGCGACGGCATCGGGTACCCACTCGCAGTCGAAAGCCCACAGGCAGGGCTGGATGGTGCGAAACATGGCGGCAGCATTTTGACCCCGGCACGGTACGCCCCATGCCCGCCGCTACCGGCCAGCCGTGTCCTGCCACGCGCCGGGCGGCGTCATCCTGCCGCGACGCGTCATCCTGCCAGGCGGCGTTATCCTGCCGCGAAGGCTGCCAGCGCAACCGCGACGTGCGGGCACGACTGCAGAACCTTCCGGGCGCCCGTGACGAGCTGCACGCCCAGCGACCCGGCCAGCACGGCGTATTCGGCGTTGTAGGCGGAGAGCCCGTACGCTCGCCCGGCAGCAGCAGGTACGCGACCAGGTTGGGGTCGGCGACGATCAGGGCCGGCCTTTCTCGATGGCCTGCTGGAGCCCTTCCCCGGTGAGCCACACGCCCCGCTCGGCCATCGCCTCACGGGACCTGCGCACTTCCTCCAGAAAGGCCTGTGCGTCGATGCGGCCGCTGCCCGGAGCCGCTTCGCCTGCGGCCTCTTCCAGGCAGTGGAGGGCCTCCCGGTTGAGACTGCGGTGGTTGCGCCCGGCCTGCTCTTTCAGCCGGCGATAGAGCGGACCGGGGACGTTTTTGAGCGTGAGCGTCGGCATGACAGGAAGGTGGATCCATTTCGGATGCACGATGACAGCACGGGCCTCCGGTTTCAGCCGTAACACAGTTCTTCAAAGGCGCACCGCTTGCAGAAAGAGCGGCGTGGGTGCCTTTCGGGCGGCGCCTCCTGCCGGGAGAGGGCGGCAATCTGGGCCACCCGCGCTTCGAGCCGCCGGGCATCGTCGCCGGTAAGCGCGACGGCCTCGGTGCGGCGCAGCGCCGGGTAGCCAAGCTGTCCGGTAAAGGCCTCCCCATCCGGGCGGGTAATGCCCGCCAGGCCAAGCACCCACAGGTAGAACTGGAGTTGCAGGCGGTGGGCCTCCTCGCAGGAGCGGCCTTTTTTCGTCTCGTACAGCACGCCCTCCCGCAGGTGGGCCCCGTCGATTTTCGCTACGAGCGCGGTGCCGTCGGGGGCCTGGGCCTCGATGAGGTGCGGGCGGTGGCGGCGGGCGTACGCGTGCTGGTCCAGCAGCCGTCCCAGCGCCACGTCTTCGCTCTCCCCTTCCATCCACAGCCCCCGCATCGACAGCCACGCCTTGCGCGGGCACACGGCGTGGTAGCCCAC
>CBDUBO010000559.1:0-2141 GCA_965365405.1 uncultured Rhodothermales bacterium
CAACAAAAAAGGGAGGCTGTGCAGCGCACAACCTCCCCGAAGGGAAAGCGCGTGAAAAGGCTCAGGCGGCGTTCTTCTTGTCCTGGACTTCGGAGCGGATCTCCTGCGCCATGTTCTTCAGGTCCTGCATCGCCTTGCGGACGCGCGTGCCTGCGGCCTTGTTGCCTTTGTCGTAGAACTGCTGGAAGTCTTTCTCCAGACCGGCGACGAAAGATTTCAGATCTTCGAATCGTGCCATGTTTCCTCCTGATTGAGTGGGGCTGCAAAGGGGCGAAAAACGCGCTGAAAACGCCGTTTTCGCTGTGTCGGGGCCAACTTAACGTCGGCTTGAAGGATGAGTCAAGGCAGGCGGGGGCGCTTTTAGCGCGAAAAACCGGCTTTTTTCCTATTCAGGCGCGATTTTCTGGCCGACCCAGGTGCCGGAGGGCCCTGAAGCGGCCAGAAACGCCGGTAGCGTGGTGACGAGCAAGGGCGTTCCTGTCGCCGCTACGCCCGTCGCCGCACCACTATCGGCCAGTGCCGCAGCGTGCTCGGCGAGAGCCTCGGCAGCCAGGTGCGGCGTCCCCAGCCCTGCCTGCCCCGTGCGTGTGAGCGCGACGACGGCAGCGTCGGGGGCCAACCCGGCGGCCAGAGCAGCCAGCGCCTGGTGCGGCACCACGGGCTCCACACCGTCTGCCGTCGCCAGCAGGGTAGAAACGACCGGTGCCGCTCCATTCTGCACGAGCGCGCGGAGCCAGCCCAGCTCCCCCGGCTCGACGCCTTCGCCTGCGCGATGCAGCAGCCCCCGGTCGCCGCCGTGCAGGCCCACCGCGGACACGCCGCTGTCGGTGAGCTTGCCCACCAGCAGGCGATTGGTCTGGCGGTAGCCCTGTTCTACCAGGCGCTTTTCCTCTTGCGTGAGGTTCACGAAGCGCCCGTCGCGCTTGCCCGGGAAAAGACCCTGCCCTTCGAGCAATCCCTCGGCCCCGCCGCCGCTGCCGTGCACAAGCACCACCGGAAGCCGGTTGCCCACGAGCATCCTCCCCAGCGACTGCACGAAAAGGAGGTCGTCGAGGTGGTAGTCGTCGAGGTGGAGCAGGTAGATCACGGGCGGTGACTCGGAAAGGCTATCGAGAAGGGGCGGGCGCATCGGCCCCGAAAAGCGCCATCAGCAGCACGGCCCCGGCGGTGCCGTCCATGGTGGGCTCGTTAGTGGAGTAGTCGCCGATGTCGTCGTGATAGACGACGAAGTCGGTCTGGAACGCGGCGAACTCGTCCGCCTCGTTGAGGCGGAGCCCTTTGAGGCTGTTGTAGATCGTCGCGTACACCGGTCCGTCCACGAGTCCGCCGGGCACCATTTCGCGCGTGAGCGCCCACACGCTCGTGTGCACGTCGAGGGGGTACTCGCCCGCCTCCGGGATCCCGGTAAACATCGAAGAACCCCACGGATTGCGGCCGAGCAGCCAGTCGCGCTGAGCGAGCAGGAAGGCGTGGTAGCGCGTGTCGCCCGTCATCCTCTCATAAAGCGCGATCTGTGTGGCGAGGGCGACGACGAGGTTGTTGGAGCACCAGATGAACGGCACGCCAATGGTGTACGGGTTGCCCTGACCGCGCCGGAGCGTCGCCTCGATGCCGGCGCGGTAATAGCCCGCGAGCGTGTCCTGAAACGCCGCGTCCACATGCGGATAGAGCGCGAAGTGCCCCACGTTGACGAAGGGGTAGTAGCGGTAGTGATCGGCCGAGTCGAGCGGCATCCACGACGTGGTGGCGGCCTGCCGGGCGTAGTGTTTGGCTTCTGCGAGATACTGCCGCTCGCCGGTGACGCGGTAGAGCTCGGCAGCGCCCCACTCCATGTCGTCCGCCCAGGTGCTTTCGTTGTAGCGGTAGGGCGCGCCGTACGAGTTGCCCTGCTGGAACCCCTCGTTCGCCCGGCCCAGCGCGTAGGCGGTGCGGGCTTTATGCAGGTACACAGCAGCCTGCACGGTGTCGCCCACCTCCTCGCGCCAGACGTGCGCGGCGAGGGCGAAGGCCGCCGCCGTGCGCCCGGCGAGGTTGGCTACGCCCGTGGCTTCACTCTTGTGCTCGCGCAGTCCCTGCGGCGTGCCGGTGGCGAAGTAGGCGGCCCGGTAGCTGTTGGGGCCCCAGCCGTAGTCGGAGCTGTC
>CBDUBO010000560.1:0-2138 GCA_965365405.1 uncultured Rhodothermales bacterium
ACCCCCAACCCGCTGATTAAGAGTCAGCTGCTCTGCCAATTGAGCTACGGGCCTGTAAGGCGCAATCTAAGACGCCTTGGGCGCGGGCGGTTCCCTTCCATCCATTCTTAACACCGTGCGGCCATGTGCCCCCCGTAACCTGCCCGCTCCCGCTTTTCGACCCACCCCGCATGGTTATTTCGCCAGGCCTCCGGCAGATGATGCTGGCGGCGCTCTGCTTCAGCCTGATGACGGCCTGCGCGAAACTGATCGGCCACCGCATTCCGCCTGCCCAGATCGTGCTCGTGCGCACGGTGTTCTCCCTCGGTGTGACGTACTGGCTGCTCCGGGGGCGCGGTCTGCCTGTATTGGGCCAGCACCGCTTCTTGCTGTTCGCCCGCGGCGTGTTCGGCTTCGTGGCCCTCATGTGCCTGTTCTTCGCCCTTCCGCGCCTGCCGCTGGCTGAGGCCACCCTGCTCCAGTACCTCAACCCCGTCTTCGTCGCCGTGCTGGCCGTACCCCTGCTGGGCGAGAAGCTGGCGCGGCAGGGCGTGGCCGCGCTGGTGGTATGCGTGGCAGGCCTGTTGCTCGTCGTGCAGCCGGCGGTGGGGTTTGGCCGTGCCGGCGGCTCGCTCGACCCGGTAGCGGTGGGGGTCGCGCTGGCGGGGGCGTTTTTTTCTTCACTCGCCTACCTCACCATCCGGCGACTGGCCGGGCGCGAGGCACCGCTCACCGTCGTGTTTTACCTGCCCCTCGTGAGCCTGCCGGCGGCAGCGCTGCTCACGTTGCACGCGCCCGTGTGGCCCACGGGGCGCGAATGGGGGCTGCTCCTCGCCATCGCGCTGCTGACGCAGATTGCACAGGTGGCGCTCACCAAGGGGCTCTCGCTCGAACCGGCGTCGCGAGCCACGACGGTAGGCTACCTGCAGGTCGTCTTTGCGGCTCTCTGGGGCGCGCTCCTCTTCGGGCAATTTCCCGATGCGCTCGCCCTCGGCGGAGCCGCGTTCATCCTCGCAGGCGTGGTGATGGTGACGCGGAGCAGCAAGAAAAAAGGCGAGCCCCTCCCGAAGGAGAGGCCCGCCTGAACGGGCAAGCCCGAAGCCTACGCGTTAGAAGCGCGTCGAGACGCCCAGGCCGAAGCCCCAGTCGTAGGGCGCGTTCTTGGCAAAGGCGCGGTTGCCGAACACGTCGAAGAGGACGTTGGGGGCGGCCCAGAACTGGGCCCCGACGCCGACGACGCCGTAGCGCTGCTCGAAGTCGTTGAACTGCGGGAAGAAGCCTGCCTCGGCGAAAAGTCGCGCCGTCTCGTTCAGCTCACCAGCTACGCGCCCGGCAAAGTTGCCGAAGGCGAAGTACTTCAGGTCACCCTGGAAGTCCTCGATTTTGCGCACGTCCACACCGCCGTTGACCGACAGCTGGAGCGGGCTCTCGCCCAAGTCGAAGCGGGCGACGAAGTTGGTGCGGAAGCCCACCTGGTCGGCACCAAAGCGCAGCGGGTCGCGCCCCTGGTCCTCTCCGATGGGGATGACCACTTCGGGAATCACGACGACGTTGACGTTGGTGCCAGCGGGGATGGTGTACTTGATGCCCGCCGCCAGGTCGGCAAAGCCGTCGCTGTTGCTCTTGACGCCGCTGAACTCGACGCTGTTGAACTGATACACGTTCGAGCTCACGCGCAGTTCGAGGCCGGAGGTGAGGCCGTAGCGCAACTGAAGGGGGAAGTTGAAGATGGTAGCCGTGACGCCTACGTTCTCGGTATAGAGACCGTTGAGCGCGCCGAGCTCGGCCTGAAGCGTGCCCATCGGTACGGTGTAGGGCGAGGCGACGAGGCCGGGTCGGTCGGTTTCGATCATGTCGCTCTGGGCTTTCGCCGGCAGCGCCATAACGAGTGCGAGGAAGAGAAGAGAGGTAAGGGTTCGCATGGTGCGGGAGGGTTACGTTAAAAAACGCGCAGCAGACCGGGAGTGGCCTGCTGCTTGGTTGGCGCGTAGAGCGCATGATAGCTGCGCCTTGTTTCTCGTCGGCGGTTCAAAACCCGGTCTTGTGCCACGATTGATGCACCTGCAACGGTACCGTTAACCGTTCTGCGATTCCCGCTGGACGGGGATTTCTTACCTTCGACGCTTCTCCTCAATTCAACCCCGCACGCCCTTGTCAAC
>CBDUBO010000561.1:0-2138 GCA_965365405.1 uncultured Rhodothermales bacterium
TGGCGATCAACCCGCAGAATGCCGACCACATGATCGTCGTCGTGTCCAACTACGGTGCGCCGAGCCTGTGGTACACCACCAACGGCGGTCAGAGCTGGACGGACATCGAGGGCAACCTGGGCGGGGCCGACGGGCCTTCGATTCGGTGGGCGGCCATCCAGCCACTCGGCGGGGGCACGACGTTCGTGCTGGCCACGAGTACGGGCGTGTACTCGGCCACCGCGCTGGCCGGTGCCAACACCGTCTGGACGCGCGAGGGCGAGACGACGATTGGCACCGTCGTGACGGACATGGTGGTGACGCGCAACGACGGCACGGTGGTGGCGGCCACGCACGGGCGCGGCGTGTTCAGCGCCAAGTTGGCGGGCGGGGGCGGGGGCGCGCAGGCCGTGGCGGCAGCAAGCGTGGCCCGCGTGGACCTGGGCGTCAAGCCCGGCACCACGCGCTCGACGACGTTTGAGGTGCGCAACACGGGCGGCGCGCCGCTCCAGTTTGCAGCGCAGGCCACGTGCACGGCGGGCGGCAGCGGCAAACAGGCCGAGGAGACGACGCTGAGCCGTTTCATCACCCAGCCCCGGCGGTTGCAACGGGTCGATCCGGGCGGCGCACCAGCGGGGCTGCGCGCGGCGGGCGTGACGGTGCGGCAGACGGCACAGGCAGCCCCGACGGCCAACACGGTGCTGATCCTCGACGACGGCAACAACACGCCCGACGACTTTTTCGGAGACCCGCAGACGGGCTACATCGTCTATTACAACCGCTTCGACGTGACGGGCGCGGACTTTGCGCTTGAATCGGTGCAGTGGTTCATGCGCACCGAGGGCAACATCAATAACCTGGTCGGCATCACGGTGTACGACGGAACGGGCAACGCGCTCGTCAGCGGGACGGTGGCCGTCCAGCCTTCGGTGTCAGGGCAGTGGTACGGAGCAAGCGTGGGCACGCCCATCAGCATCCGGGCGGGCACCTCGTTTTTCGTCGAGGTCACGACGCCGTTCGGCGTCAATTACCCGGCGGGCACCGACAAAGTGGGGCGCGTGCCGGGCGCGAGCTTTTTCCTCAACCCGAACACGTTCCAGTACGTGTCGCTGGCGACGATTGCGGGCTTCCAGAACGGCGCGTGGCTCATCCGCGCCTCGGGCACGCAGCAGCAGACCACGCAGAACCAGCCGCCGCAGGCGGTGGCCCAGGTTTCTACTCCGCAGGCGAAGGTAGGCGAGGCCATCACGTTCAACGCCTCGGCCTCCAACGACCCCGACGGACAGATAGTGGGCTACCTGTGGAGGTTTGGCGACGGACAGACGAGCAATCAGGCCGTGACCACGCATGCCTACGCCGCGCCCGGCACCTACACCATCTCGCTCGAAGTGACCGACGACAAGGGCGCGAAAGGCTCGATTTCCGGCCAGATCACGATTACGGCCGGCACGACGCCGGGTGGCTGCGCCCTCGCCGTTTCGCCCGCGAGCGGGACGGTCGCGCCGGGCGGCGCGCAGACACTTACCGTCACCTACGACGCCACGAACGCGCCCATGGGCACCTACACGGGCAACATCACGCTCACCGGCAACGGCGGCACCGTCGTGGTGCCGGTCGTGGTGACGGTGAGCACGGCGGTAGCAGCGGAACCGGAGGAAGTGCCGCAGCCCTTCGCCATTCTGTCCAGCGGCCCCAACCCGTTCAGCACGTCCACGAGCATCGCCTACCACGTCCGCGACGGCGGCGCGGTGCGGCTGGCCGTGTACGACGCGCTGGGGCGGCGTGTGCGGTTGCTCTTCAGTGGCACGCAGCCGCCGGGTACGCACACCGCGCGCTGGGACGGACGCACCGACGGCGGCGCAGCGGCAGGCAGCGGCCTCTACTTCGTCCGCCTCGAAGGCGATGGCCGTACCGTTGCGGGCACGCGCATCCTCAAAACGCAGTGACGCGGACGCTCAACACGCTGCTGGTGGCTACGCTGTCCCTCGGGGCGGCAGGCTGCACGCGCCCGGTGCCCGCCGAGGCGCCTGCTGCCCTCGACATCGGGTCGGTCGCGTGTGGCACGGCGGACGGCCCCGGCACGCCGCCCCGCGCCCACACCATCTTTGCCGATGGACGTGTGCTGCGCTGGGATGGGCGGAGCGGGGCGGAGGGTGGCA
>CBDUBO010000562.1:0-2136 GCA_965365405.1 uncultured Rhodothermales bacterium
CGGATGACGAGTTGTTCGTCGCTGCCGGGCTGCATACGCAAAGGGTGAGGCGGGAGCAGGGAGTGGAGGCTCAACGCGGCCCGTCGCCTCATATTGTGAGAAGAAAGATAAGGGCGGAGCCAAAAAGGCGCGGGGCCATTGCAAAAGCCCGGTGAGGACGGGCCGGTGCCGTTGACAAGTGTCCCTCGTCCGCCAGACCATCCACCCCCTCTGCAAAATCTTCGCCCATCCCAGTGCCCCCTCTCTCCTCTCCTGCCGCCGGCACCGACGGCCACGCCGAACGGCGCGATTTCGGCTTTGAGACGCGCATGTTGCACGCCGGCCACATCCCCGATGCCGCTACGGGCGCGCGGGCAGTGCCCATTTATCAAACCACGTCGTACGTTTTCGAGGACACCGATTTCGCCGCTCAGCTGTTCGAGTTGAAGCAGTACGGCAACATCTACACGCGCCTCAACAACCCCACGACGGCCGTTTTCGAGGAGCGCGTGGCCTCGCTCGAAAACGCGACGGGGGCCGTGGCCACGAGCAGCGGCATGGCCGCGCAGTTTGCCGCGCTGATGACGATGCTCGAACCGGGCGACGAGATCGTGGCGTCGTCTCACCTCTACGGCGGCACCTACACCCAGTTCGTCCACACCTTCCGCAAGCTCGGCATCAAGACGACGTTCGTGGACCCGGACAGCATGGACGCCTGGGAAGCGGCGCTCACGCCCCGCACGCGCGTACTCTACGGCGAGACGGTGGGCAACCCGCGCGGCTCCATCCTCGACATCGAAAGAGTCGCCGCGCTGGGGCGCGCCCACGGCATCCCGCTCATGGTGGACAACACCTTTGCCACGCCGTATCTGTGCCGCCCCCTCGACTGGGGGGCCGAGCTCGTCGTCCACTCGGCCACCAAGTTCATGGGCGGGCACGGCACGTCCATCGCGGGCGTCGTGGCCGACAGCGGGCGGTTCGACTGGTCGGGTTATCCGGCCATCGCCGCGCCGTCGCCTGCCTACCACGACCTCCAGTTCTACGACACGTTTGGGCACTACGCCTACCTGATGAAGCTGCGCGTCGAAACGCTGCGCGACGTGGGCGTGGCGCTCTCGCCCTTCAACGCCTTCATGCTCATACAGGGCCTGGAAACGCTGTCGGTACGCATGGATCGGCACGTCGAGAACGCCTTGCGAGTGGCCACTTTCCTCGAATCGCACCCGAAGGTAGCGTGGGTGAGCTACGCCGGGCTACCGTCGAGCCCATACCACGCGCTTGCGCAGAAATACACGCCGCGGGGGCCGGGAGCCGTGTTTTCGTTCGGGCTCAAGGCCAGGGCGGGCGCGGAGCGGGCGGCGGGCAAGGCGTTTATCGAATCGCTCGAACTGTTTTCGCACCTGGCCAACGTGGGCGACGCGCGCAGCCTCGTCATCCACCCCGCCTCGACGACGCACCAGCAGCTTTCAGAGGAAGAACTGCGCCTTTCCGGCATCGGCCCCGAACTCGTCCGCCTCTCCGTCGGCATGGAAACCACGGACGACCTGCTCTGGGACCTGGATCAGGCCCTTGCCGCCGTCGCCGCCTGACCGGGCGCGATTTCGGATTGCAGCATGGGCACACCTTCTACAATCCGAAATCCCCATTCTGAAATCCGAACTCTAAATATGTCGCTCAACACCATTCTCACGCCCGAGCAGAACGCCCGCTACGGCGATTCCGCTACCATCCAGCGGGTGCTCCGGCAGAGCAAAACCGTCGCGGTGGTGGGCCTGTCGAAAGATCCGCAGAAGGCGAGTCATTTCGTAGGCGTGTATTTGCAATATGCCGGCTACCGCGTCATTCCCGTCAACCCGACGCTGGAGGGCACGCTTCTGGGCGAGGTGGTCTATCCCACCCTGCTCGACATCCCACGCGACGTGCAGGTGGATCTGGTGGACGTGTTCAGGGGGCCACGCCACTGCCCGGAGATCGCGCGGCAGGCCGTAGAGATTGGCGCGAGGGCGCTGTGGCTGCAACTACGCATCGTGAGCGAGGAGGCCGCTGAGATCGCCCAGGCCGCCGGGCTGGACGTGGTGATGGACCGGTGCACGAAGATGGAACACGGGCGCTACGCGGGCAGCCTGCACTGGGTGGGCATGAACACGGGCATCGTGA
>CBDUBO010000563.1:0-2132 GCA_965365405.1 uncultured Rhodothermales bacterium
TGAAACTTGAGGGCGTTGCCGATGAGGTTCTGAAACAACTGCCGCATCTGCATCGGATCGGCGCGGAGGGTGGGCAGCGGAGCCACAACCACCTGTCCCGCGCTCTGCCGGAGGCGTGTTTCGAGGTCCAGGACGACTTCCTCGGCGATCTGGTTGAGGTCGGTGGCGGCGTATTGGCGCTTGCGCGTGCTCAGCCGGGAAAGCTCCAGCAGCGCCGTGATGAGGTGCGACATCCGCCGGGCCGCTCCGTCTATGCGTTCCAGGTACAGACGCGTCTCGTGGTCCGCGCTTCCGCGAAGGTGCTGCGCCAGCAGATCGGCAAACGCAATCACCTTACGCAGCGGCTCCTGCAAGTCGTGCCCGGCCACGGAAGCGAACTCGTGGAGGTCGTGGTTGCTGCGCCGCAGTTCCGTGTTGGCGTTTTGCAACTCGCGGGTGCGTTGCAGCACTTCGGCCTCCAGGTGCGCGTTGAGCACGCGAAGCTCCTCTTCGGCCTGCCGGCGCGCGTAAATCTCGCGGTTGAGTTCTTCAAGCTTGCGGTTGAGAAGGGCAAACTGCGCGACGGCGTTTTCCTTGGGCTGCACGCGCACCAGCAGCAGGGCGGGGGCCGGGCCTTCCGCCGGACGCGCCAGCGCGCCGCTGCACCGGCACGGCAACGGGGATGCCTCCGCGCGGTGCAGCCTCAGCATGGCGGGCGTGGGCTGCCGGCTGCGCGACCAGCCGGCCACGAGCGCCCGAACCTCTTCGTCAGAAGCCTCCACCAGATGCGCCAGCGCCTGACCCGCCAGCGTGCCCGCATCGGCTCCGACCATCTTTTCCATAGCCGCGTTGGCGGCCACGACCTCCCCGGTGGAGGCCAGCAGCAGGGTGGCTTCCGGAAGGCCGCCCATCAGCTCGCCGAAGCCGAACTGGAGGCTCATGCCTCCTCGGCTACCCCGCGGTAGTATTCGCGCCCCACCGCCGAGGCGGCTTCGGGGGTCTGTTGCAGGTGCACCACCACGCGGCACTGCGCGTCCCCCAGCGCAATCGCCTCCTGAATCTCGACCTTGGCGTAGCCCAGGTTTTCGGCGGCGATAGAGCCGAAGACGTTGGAAGTCATCATGCACATGGCCGGGCGACCGATCACCTTGTCGGCAAAAGGGCACACCCGGTTGCCGAAAACGATTTTCTCGTCGCTCTCCTCGATCACGTAAAAATCCCCCTGGATGCGGCGCTTGAGGTCCACCAGCACGGCACTCACCTGCTCGCGAGAGAGCCGGTGGGAGTCGAAGGCCATCTTGTACTCGTGGTTGATCTGCTGGCCCATGTTCTGACCTACCACGCTCACGAAGCCAGAGGCTTCTTCCAGGCCCACCACGTCCTGTAGCGTGCCCGCCAGTTCGCGGATGAGCGTCCGCATGAACACGTCACGTTCGAGGGGAATGGGGGCGCTGCGCAGGTCGTCCATCGCGCGCGCCGCCTTGTCGGAGGCTGGACTCATGGGGAGGGGGTGTATGCAAGGCGTTATCGTACCGCCATCGAAAACCTGTAGCAAGAGCCGGCGCCAATCTGTCCAGCCTTGTTACGGCAGGGTAACGCCCGGTGCCGCTCCGTTTCTCGCTGCCACACAACTCGGCTTCGCGTACTTTGGGCCCCACAGGTGTGTACCCCTGGCCCTTCTGACGAGACCAGTCTATAAGCGTGGTACAGTACATCGAGGAAGATTTTGTCGTCGTGCGCCGCCGCCCAGAGACGGGTGCCTCCCGCGTGGTGACGCTCGCCTTCGGGGATGCTGTGGAGGTGAAGGGGGTGCAGGACGGGTGGACAAAGGTGCGCGTGCTCGAATACTTCGACCGGCCTTTTACGGGTTACGTGCGCGGCAAGCTGCCCGTGCGTAGCAAGGGTGTGCTGCGCTTTTCGATGGTGGATGTGCAGCAGGGCGACGGCATGGTGCTCGAAACGCCGGGCGGCCAGATCGTGCTCATCGACGGCGGGGACAACAAGCTTTTCGCCCGTCACGTGGCGGCACGCTACCGGCACCGCAAAGCCACGCCCGAAGCGCCCCTCGGCATCGCCGCCATCGTCATCACCCACGGCGACGCCGACCACTTCGACGGCCTCAACGACATCGTCCGGTCGGAAAGCCTGCCCGA
>CBDUBO010000564.1:0-2131 GCA_965365405.1 uncultured Rhodothermales bacterium
CGCGTGCCCGAACGCCTCACCACGTTCCGCCTGATGGCGACGGCGGCGACGGCGGACAGCTATTTCGGCGCAGGCCAGGCAGACATCGTCGTGACGCAGCCGCTCGTGCTCTCGCCCGCGCTGCCGCGCTTCGCCCGTCCTGGCGACACGTTCGAGGCTGGCGTGCTCGTCACCAACCGCACCGGCAGCGACGGGCAGGCCCGCCTCTCGGTCGAGGCCGAAGGCTTCAGCCTCGACGGCGCGGCGCAGCAGCAGGTAGAAGTGGCGAGTGGAGCGACAAAGGAGGTCCGCTTCCGCTTCCGCGCACCCACAGATGGCACGCCGCGCCTGCGCTTCCGCGCCACGATGGGCAGAGAACAGGACGCCCTGGAGGTGAACGTGCCGCTCGAACAGGCGCTGACGAAGAGTGTGTCGGCCACGTTCGCCGCCACGGACTCGTCGGGCGTCGCTGTTGAAGCCCTCGACTTGCCTGTCGACCGGGTGTCCGGGCCAGGTTTCTTCCAGGCCCGCCTCTCCTCTACCGCCCTCGTCGGGCTCGACGGCGCGACGCGCTACCTCTTCACCTACCCCTACGGCTGCCTCGAACAGACCACCTCGGCCGTGCGCCCGCTCCTGCTGGGCAAAAACCTGCTCGACGCCTACGACCTGAAAGCGCTTGACGGGGGAGCCGATGAGGCCGTGGCGGCATGGCTGGCGAGCCTCGACCAGTTCTGGACGGGCGCGGGCTTCGTGCTCTGGCCCGGCGAGACGGACGTGCGCATGGTAAACCCGTACGTGAGCGCCTACGTGGTGCTCGCCCTCGCCGAGGCGCAGCAGGCCGGCTACCGCCCGCCGGCCGATCTCACCCGGGCCGCCGTCGCCTGGCTCGACGGCTACGTGCGCCGCGCTTCCGAGCGCCCGGCTTACTACACGCCGCAGGTGTGGAACAGCACGCGAGCGCTCATGCTCTACGCCCTCGCCCGACACGGGCAGCGCGGCATCGAAGGCGAAATTCAGACCCTGGCAGCGGCACCGCCCGAAGCCCTCACGGCGGAGGCCGAAGCCGTGCTGCTGCGCGCTGCCGTGGCCCTGAACCGTCCCGCCCTGGCCCGCACCCGCGAGGCGCTGGCGCAGCGGCTGCTGCAAAAACTGCGCGTCGAGTCCACGCAGGCGTACATCGAGAGCGGCGAAAGCGATGCGTGGGGCTGGATTTTCGCCTCGGACGAGCGGGCCACGGCCTACGCCCTCGCCGCCCTCGCCGAAGCGCGTCCGTCAGCCGAGACGCGCCAGCTGGCCCAGCGCCTGGTGGGGTACCTGATGGCACAACGCGAAAACGGCGCGTGGCGCTCGACGCAGAGCAACGCCGCCGTCGTGGACGGCTTCGCGGCGTTTGCCCGGGCGTTCGAGCAGGAAGCGCCCAGCCTGACGGCGGCGGTGCGCGTGGCGGGCAAGGCCGTCGTGGAAGGGCGCTTCGAGGGGCGCACGCTGGCGGTGAAAGAGGCGACGGTGCCGCTCGCCGGACTGCCTGAAGGCCGCGTGCCCGTACGCGTCGAAGCGCAGGGGCGCGGCCGCGCCTACTACTCGCTCCGGCTGGAAACGTACAGCCGCCGTCCCTTGCCCCCCCTCTCGCAGGGCCTGACGATTGAGCGCCGCGTGGAGGTGCTGGACGCGCGCGGGCTCAACCCGCGCCCCGCGCCCACCGACGCCCAGGGACGCCTCCAGGTCGAGGCCGGCGCGCTCGTGCGCGTGGTGCTGCGGCTGGCCTCGCCCACGGCGCGCTCGTACGTCGTCGTGGACGACGCGCTGCCCGCTGGCCTCGAAGTGCTCAACGCCGACCTGGCCACCACCCGCACGGACGCGTTGCGCAACGCGGGAGCGGGCCAGAGCCGCTGGTGGGGCTCGTTCAACCACACGGAGATCAAGGACAGCCGCGTGCTGCTCTTTGCCGACTACCTCGAACCCGGCGAGCACACGTACACCTACCTGGCCCGCGCCACCACGCCCGGCACGTTCGTGCACCCGGCGGTGCAGGCCGAGATGATGTACCGGCCCGAGATCCGGGCGCGCACGCGGCAGCAGACGCTCGTGGTGCGGGTGCCGTAAACAAAAAAAGCGGGCAGCGATCCATTCGGATGCTGCCCGCTCCCCCCAT
>CBDUBO010000565.1:0-2127 GCA_965365405.1 uncultured Rhodothermales bacterium
TCACGATAGATTACCCCGCCGCCGATGTGCTCGAAGCGGGCGAGCCCGCCTCCCTCGACGCGCTCGTGCGCCACCTGCACGACCTGCCCCAGGGCCGCGTGGTGATGGTGGACTGTACGGCCTCGGACGTCCTGCCCGACATCTACCCGATGCTGCTCGAACAGGGCGTCGGCGTGGTGACACCCAACAAGCGCGCCAACACCCGCGACCAGGACTTCTACGAGCGCCTGCAAGCGCTGGGGCGCGAGACGCCTTTCTACTACGAGACGACCGTCGGGGCGGCCCTGCCCGTCATCGAACCGCTCGTCAACCTGGTGCGCAGCGGCGACCGCATCCAACGCATCGAGGGCGTGCTTTCGGGCACACTCGCGTTCATCTTTAGCGAGGTGGCCGCCGGGCAGCGGTTTTCGGATGCCGTGCGCGCCGCCCGCGCGGCAGGCTACACCGAGCCCGACCCCCGCGACGACCTCGGCGGGCGCGACGCGGCGCGCAAGCTGCTCACGCTGGCCCGCGAAAGCGGCCTGCGGGCCGAACTGGACGATGTGGCCGTCGAATCGCTCGTACCGCCCGCGCTGCGCGACGTGCCGCGCGACGCGTTCCTCGAACGGCTGGACGAACTCGACGCGTTCTGGGAAGCGCGCCGCGCCCACCTTCCTGCCGGTCGCAAACCCGTGTACCTAGCCACCATGACGGAAGGCGCGCTGCGCGTGGGCGTCGAGGCCGTGGGGGACGACTCCCCCTTCTACCGACTCAGCGGCACCGACAGCATGGTGGCCTTCACGACGCTCCGCTACACGCGTCCACTCGTCGTCTCCGGCCCCGGCGCGGGCCCCGACCTGACGGCCTCAGGCGTGCTGGCCGACGTGCTCAGCGCCGCGCTCTGGATGTGAGGAACTTCGGGCGGCAACGGGTTTGGCAGAGACGCCTCAACTTCTTTCCGCCCATGCTGCGCCTTCTGCCCCTTTTGCTGCTCGGCGCGTGCGTGCCCACCGAGCCGCCCCGCAATCCGCTCCTGGTACGCCCTGCCGAGGAGGCCGTCGCCGCCCGCGTAGAGGAGGCGGAAGCCCGGCTACAGTCCACCGAGGGCGGACGGCTGGTGTGGCAGGCCATCGGGGCGCACGGCGGGCTGGCGCGCTGGTACGCGAACGGGCCACTGGCCTTTACCTACACCTACCAACCTGTGGACGGGCGCGACCCCATCGCCACCCACCAGGTCGTGGATCCGTGGGGTTCGCGGGCCGTGCACCAGCTCGTCGGCGACACCGCGGTTTCGTTCGGGTGGACGGGGCGCGAGGCGTGGGTGCACCCTGCCGGAGCCGAAATAGGCACCAACGCCCGCTTCTGGTCGCTCACGCCCTACTACTTCGTCGCCATGCCGTTCGTGCTCGCCGATCCGGGCGTGCGGCACGCCGCCGAGGGCACGTGGACGCACGAGGGGAAAACCTACAATCTCGTCCGCATCACGTTCGAGCCCGGCACCGGCGACGCCCCGGACGACTACTACGTGGTGCTGCTCGACAGCGCGACGCACCGCGTGGCGGGCCTGCGCTACGTCGTCTCCTACCCCGGCTTTTTCCCCGAAGGCGGCCACACGCCCGAAACGATCATGTGGTACACGGGCGCGCAGACCGCAGAGGGCATCACGTTTCAGCAGGGCTTCCGCTCGTTCGTGTGGGCCGAAAGCGCGCCGGGCGAGGCACGGGCAGCGGGGACGATGACGGGGGTGCGGTTCGTGCCGGACCGGGTGGAGGACGACTTTGCCGTGCCGCAGGGTGCCCAGGTTATCCAAGAGATGTAGCGCGCCTATCCGGCCAGAAACCGGATGATGCGGGCGTTGACTTCGTCGGGGAATTCGCGTGGCACGAGGTGGCCGGCGCTGGGGAAAACGTGGAGGCGGGCGCGGGGCAGGTGCGCGGCGGCGCGGCGGGCGTAATGGACGGGCACCATCAGGTCGTGCAGGCCGTGGAGCAGCAGCACGGGCAGGTCGAGCGCGGCCAGTTCGGACGTGAGGTGGGTGCGCGTCTGGTGCGGCAGCAGTTCGGTGCGCAGCCAGCGTGCGAAGGCGTCGAGGGCGTGGGGGGCGTGGAGCGGTGCGAGGCAGTCGGCCACGAGCTCGTCCGTCACGGC
>CBDUBO010000566.1:0-2123 GCA_965365405.1 uncultured Rhodothermales bacterium
GGCCGCGCCTGCCCGTGCCGAGCACTTTGCCCCGCCCGCCGGCGTGCCCGTCGAGTTGGCGCCGCCGGGCGAGTAACGCCCTACGCGCCGGCGGCCTGCTGCTGAGGCCGAAAAGAGGCCCGTAATCTCTTTATGCTTTCGTGACAACTCCCGGCACATGGATTGTATGTTTGCTGCACGTCAACCCCGTTCGGGCCTCAGCTCGGCGGGCCCCGTCGGGTTACGATCCGGCGGGTTTTTTGTGCGTACGGCGAAGTGCGTTTGTAAACCGACGCCTTTAACCTGCACCACTCTGCGAAAGAGGCGGAGGGCACCGGGCAGGCTGTATCTTCTGTCATGGAAACAGTTACCCTGCATACTTCAGGTTTCCCGGGCTGTGGGGATGGCGCATTCGCCGCTGCGTTCGAGGATGTAGTTCCTCCGTCGGTTGCCGAGGCGCTGGCGCGAGATGGTCAAACTGCCATCCCGGCGCTGGCAAAAAACGAGCAGGCCATTCGAGAGATCGAGCACGTCGTGCGCGCCCTGCCGACTACCCACCGCTTGTTTCTCGGTGACGCGCGCGCGCGACTGCCTCTGCCAGACGAAAGTGTCCACCTGATTCTCACGTCCCCACCTTACTGGACGCTGAAGCAGTATGCGGGCCACGAGCGGCAGATGGGGGATATCAAGGACTACGATGCATTCTTAGACGAGTTGGACGTGGTGTGGCGCGAGTGTCACCGCCTGCTGGTGCCGGGAGGTCGGCTCGTCGTCGTTGTTGGCGATGTGTGCCTTTCCCGCCGCAAGTTCGGGCGGCACGTGGTTTTCCCCCTTCATGCCAGCATTCAGGAGCGGTGTCGCCGCCTCGGCTACGACAACCTCGCGCCCATCATCTGGCACAAAATCTCGAACGCCGCGACGGAAGCAGTCGGCAACGGGGCGGCCTTTCTGGGCAAGCCCTACGAACCCGGCGCCGTAATCAAGCACGACATCGAGTACGTGCTTTTCCAGCGCAAGCCGGGCGGGTACCGAAGCCCCTCACCTGCCATGCGCGCGCTCTCCGTGATTGCTGCCGACAAGCACCGCGAGTGGTTTCAGCAAATCTGGGAGCTCGGCGGTGCCTCGACGCGCAACCACCCGGCTCCCTATCCGCTCGCGCTCGCCGAACGCCTCGTCCGCATGTTCTCCTTCGTAGGCGATACGGTTCTCGACCCCTTCTCTGGAACAGGCACCACCTCGCTGGCTGCCGGATTGTGGGGCCGCAACAGTGTAGGCGTGGAGGTTGAACCCTCGTACTTCGGCATGGCCGTGCAACGCCTGCGTACGTCTCTTCCTCAACAACTCTCGCTGCTACCGGGCATTGTCGAAAAGCCAACCCTCTTTGTCGCTGACGCATGAAGCTCCTCACTGCCTTCGAGGCTGTTTTTTCAGGTCAACCTTACAGGCACCGCAGTTCGACGGTTGGCGACGCGCTCAGCCTCATGGTCTTTGAAGACCTGTACGACGTGCATCGCTCGGCGGCATACGTGCAGGGCGTCGAGCGACGCGAATTGGTCGTCAACACGGAGAACAAGGTCACCGGGCGGAAGTCGCGGCGCGGCGATGGCACGTTTGGCGAGAAGTTGATGAGCGTCGAGGCGCTCGAGGTAGAAGGCTTTCACGTCGCTCGCGGCAAAACCGCCGACGTGCGGATCGGGGTCGAAGTCAAGATCCTGGCGACAGCAATGATCAAGCAGATTGACCGTGTCGTCAGCGACCTGTGCAAGCAGGCGGCGCAGTTCAGAGCAGTCACGCCCGGCACGCTTGCCGTCGGCGTGGTGGGGGTCAACCGCGCCCCCCGGTACCGTTCGTACGAAGGACCGGACCGTTTCTACGACAAGCCCGGTTCTACGGGCCCTGCGCCTGCTGCGGAAGCAAATGAGGCCATTGCGCGGCTGCGTGAGCACGCGGCCAGCGCCTTCGATGAGTTCGTCGTGCTCGAGTTCAGCGCGCCCAACAAAGACCCCTTCTCGTTCGGATGGGCGAACGCGACGGATACGCTCGATCTCTACATGGCAGCTCTCCAGCGCCTCAGCCGCGCCTACGACAAGCGTTTCGGCTGATCACGCGCCGGCGGCCTGCTGCTTCTGGCTGAGGGCGAACTT
>CBDUBO010000567.1:0-2117 GCA_965365405.1 uncultured Rhodothermales bacterium
CCCCCGCCTCGACGGGGCGCGCTTCAATCCGGTGCGGCTGTTGCGCCCTGCAAACGGCCTGCACGAGGCAGGCGAAGCCGCGGCCCTCGAAAAGCTGCGGGCGTATCTGAACGCCCCCGACGGCCCGCCTGCAGACGCCCGCGACGAACAGGTGCTGCTCATCGCCCGCCTCCTCTTCGTCCCGCAAGACGCCGGGCACGACGCCCTCGAACTGCGCGTGGGGATGCCCAGCGTGGGTGCTGATCACGAACCCCAGGTGTGGCCGCACTTTCCGCTCGCCATCGAAGGAGACGTGCCGTTTCTGCTGGTCGAAGGCTACACCGTGGGCGGTTTGCCCGAGCCGGCGGCGCAGTACCTCGACCGGTGTGCCCGTTCGGGACGGCTCCGGGACCGTCCGCTTGCGCCCTCGCTGTCTCCCACGGAAGCCGTCGAAAAGTTGCTGGCGTCCCCGCGGGGGCAGGCACTGCTGGGCGGGCCGGGTGCCGAGGGGCACGCGCAACTGCTCCGCCGCCAGGCGCGGCGGGCGGCGGGGGAGGAAGGCGCGCCTGCAACCGAGAACGGCAAAGGCGCGGCCCCGCGCGGCGAGGGAAAAAACCTGCGCTGGGATGCCGA
The DNA here is from genome assembly GCA_965365405.1 of uncultured Rhodothermales bacterium. Classification (GTDB taxonomy): domain Bacteria; phylum Bacteroidota; class Rhodothermia; order Rhodothermales; family BA12; genus CBDUCD01. The sequence continues at coordinate 613 of CBDUBO010000567.1, forward strand.
GCAGCAGCGCTTTGTCCCGCCCGATGGCCGGCCTGGCTGACTCCGCACCTTTCCATCCTCTCCACCCCATGCCTTTTTCCACGCCTCCCGTTCTCCTGCCGCGCGCCGTGCCGGACGAGCCTCTAACCCGATGCCATCCATGAGCGGTTTTTCTCGATCTCCGCGTGTGCAGAAAGGTGCCATCGTCGGCGTGGACATCGCCAACCCGCTGGCGAGCGTCATCGTGTTTCAGTACAACCCTGAAACCCTCACACGCTCGCTCACGGCCCAGACGGCGGGCGAGGGCAGCGCGCCCGGCGAGGCGCTGCGCCTGAAGGCACCGCCGAAAGAGCAGATCACCCTCAACGTGGAGATCGACGCCACGGACCAACTGGAGACGGGCAGCGGGCAGGCGCAGAGTATGGGCGTGTATCCGCAACTGGCGGCGCTGGAGATGCTACTCTACCCCAAGAGCGCCCTCGTTGTCGCCAACGAAGTGCTCAAGGCGCTGGGCTTTCTCGAAGTGGTGCCGCCCGTGGCTCCGCTGACGCTGTTCGTGTGGGGCATGAAGCGGGTGCTGCCCGTGCGCATCACGAGCTTCTCGATTACGGAAGAAGCCTTCGACCCTGACCTTAACCCCATCCGCGCAAAGGTGGACCTGAGCATGGACGTGCTCTCCTACCACGACCTCGGGCTGCTCAGTCCGGGCGGCGCGCTCTACCTCGCCCACCAGATCCAGAAAGAGGTGATGGCGACCATCAACAGCGCCGGCACCCTCACCAGCGGCCTTTCGCTCAGCTTCTAACGGCCATGTTCGAACCCACCAGTCGCTACGCGCCCATCGAGACGGCCACGTACCTGACGCCCGACGGGCGCGAGCTGCGCTACGTGCGCCGCCGCTTCGTGCCGCCGCCGCAGGCCGGGGCCACCCTCGTCGAACACACCGCCACCGAGGGCGACCGGCTCGACAACGTGACGGCGCGCTACCTGGGCGACCCGCAGGCCTTCTGGCGCGTCTGCGACGCCAACCTCGTCGTCCACCCGGACGAGCTGACCGACGAGATCGGGCGGCGCATCCGCATCGCCCTGCCCACCCCCTGATCGATGCTAAACGACTTGCTCGGCATCCGCCTGCTGCTCCTCGTCGGCGACACGCTTCCGTTGCCGCCGCCGCCGGGCGTGCTGGAAGCGCTCGAAGAGGTGGAAGTCACCAACGACGCGCGCGACGGCGACGGCTTCCGGCTCACGTTCAAGCTGACGAAGGGGCCGCTGCTCGATTACAGTCTGGTGCAGAGCGGGGCCGTCGCACCCATGAAGCGCGTCGTGATCGCGGCCGTGTTCGGCGTGCTGCCGCAGGTGCTGCTGGACGGCATCGTGACGCACCACCAGCTCCAGCCCGGCAACGAGCCCGGAGAGGCGCGCCTGACCGTGATGGGCCGCGACCTGAGCGTGCTGATGGGGCTCAAGGAGAAGAACGAGCGCTTTCCCAACCAGCCGGACTTCGTCATCTTCACCCGCATCATCGG
>CBDUBO010000568.1:0-2112 GCA_965365405.1 uncultured Rhodothermales bacterium
GTGCGCTCCTGCAGAAACGTCTCCGTCCCCACCCGCACGATGGGATCGGCCGGGAGCAGCCGCGCCACGGCCTCAACGCCGGCATCGGCCTCCTGGAGTGCCAGCCCCACGGCAGCAGCAGACACCGCCAGGTCCATCTGTTCGCCTGCCAGCTTTATCTCGGACGTGAGGCGGTAGAGGCGATCGGCGTCCGGGTGGTGGCGGTCGTAGGCCCACTCGTGCCGGACGTAGAGCGCGATCAGCAAGGCGCACGCGAGCCCCACGGCCAGCCCGAACACGTTGATGAAGCCGAAAAGCCGCTGCCGCCTGAAGGCGCGGAAGCCGACGACGAGGTAGTTCCTGATCATGGAAAGGAGGAGAAAGCGCGGGCGCGTGTGGCCCGCCGGACTCTGCATGCGCGCTGCCCTGTCTGGGCGTTCACGAGGAAGGGCAACGAAAGCCGTTCCGCCCCCCTGTACCGCCCCGCCGAGGCCCGCAGCGCGGTTCGGGTGTCCGGCTGCGGACACTGCCTGCGCGGTGCCGGACGGCAGCGCTACTCGTAGCGCAGCGACTTCACCGGGTTGGCCCGCGCGGCGCGCCAGGCGTGGCCGCCCACGGTCAACAGCGCCAGCAGCAGCGCACCGAGGGCCACGAGCGCAAACACCAGCGGACTCACCGGCGTCCGCTCCGTGAAGCCCTCCAGCCAGCGCCGCGCCACGACGTATGCCACAGGCATGGCCACGGCGCACGCCACCACAACGAGCGCCACGAAGTCCTTCGACAGCAGCCCCACCAGCCCGCCCACGCTCGCGCCGAGCACCTTGCGTACGCCGATTTCTTTGGTGCGCTGCGCCGCCGCGAACGCCGCCAGCCCGAACAGACCCAGGCACGCGACGAGCAGCGCGAGGAGCGTAAAAAACGTCACGATCTGCGCGAGTTGCGTTTCGCCCTTGTATAGGTCGGCCACGTAATCGTCCACGTACTCGGGCTCGGGGGCGCGCTCCGAGAACTGCGCCCACACCCCTGGCAGGGCCGCGTTGAAGGCAGCGATCTGCGCTGCATCCACGCGGGCAACGACCAGCCAGTAATCGAGCGTGTCTACGCCTTCGGCAAGAAACATCGGTTCGATAGGCTCGCGCAGCGAGGCAAACGGGAAGTCGCGCAGCACCCCCGCGATCTCGCTTTCCCCCGAACCCGAAATGCCGTTGTTGGTGACGCCGAGCGGGGCCGTTGCGCCGGGCTGCCAGGGCTGTCCAAGCAGCCGCATCCCGGCCTCGTTCAGGTAGAGGCGCAGGGGCATTTCGGGCGGGGCGGTCGCCTCGTGTACGCGGTCGAGGTTCATCACCCGCATGAAGTCACGGTCGGCCTGGATGGCGGCGAAGGTGAGGTCGCGTCCCGTGCTGTCGCGCACGCCGTAGCTATTGCCCACGCGACCCGGCACGGCCGTCGTGGCGGCTATGCCCTCCACACCGGGCAACCGGGCCAGCGCCGCCTTTACCGTGGGTGTGCGGTGCTGCCACTCGGCAGGAACCTGGAGGGTAACGAGGCGGGCATCGTCGGAGAGGGGGTAGCGGCTTTTCAGGTAGTCGATCTGGTTGAACAGAATGCCGGTGTAAACGAGCAGCCCGATAGTGGCCGCGAACTGGGCCACGACAAGGCCGCGCCGCAGCCACGCGCCGCCCGGCCCGCCCGGCGTGCCCGCCTTGAGCACCTCGGTGGGGCGGTAGCGTGCCAGCACGAGCGCCGGGTAGAGCCCGGCCAGCGCGCCCGTCAGCACCGCACCGCCCAGCAGGGCCAGCAGCAGGTCGGCGTCGCGCAGCAGGCTGAGCGCTACGCGCTTGTCGAAGAAACCGTTGAAGGCGGGCAGCACCAGCCACACGAGCGCGAGCGCCACGGCAAACGCGCCGATGGCGAGTAGCACGGCCTCGACGAGCATCTGGCGGGCCACCTGCCCCTGCTCGGCCCCGACGGCCTTCCGCACGCCAACCTCGCGCGCCCGCTTGAGGCTGCGCACCGTCGAGAGGTTGACGTAATTGAACATGGCGATCAGGAGCACCACGAGCGCAATCGCGCCGAAGAGGCGCAGGTAGCCGCGCCGCCCGGTAAACGAGCTGCCGCTGTGCAGGTCGGAGA
>CBDUBO010000569.1:0-2111 GCA_965365405.1 uncultured Rhodothermales bacterium
TCGTCGGCGGGGTTCTGGATGCGGCAGCCGGTGAGGAGGAGGACGGCCAGGGCGGTCCCGGCGAAAAAGGTGCGCATGGTTCTTTAAGAAGAGGAAGGGTCAGGAAGGGTTCTGTCGGCGGGCGAGAATGTCGCGCAGCGCCTGCACGTCAAGCTGGTCTTTGAGGGTAGAGAAGGCTGTTTGAGCAGCAGCAGCCCTTGCGGTCCGAGAAAGTGGACGGTAGCCCCCAGCACGGGGTGCGGCTCGGCGTACAGTTCGAGGCTTTCGTATCGGTGGCCGCTTATGAGCGTGAACAGGTCAATGTCGAAGTCCTCCGCGATCCGCACAGCCCCTTCCTCCAGCGCCAGATCGTCCACAGTCAGTTCGGCGGCGGCCCCGGAGCCGACCCCAGCAAGCACGCGCAGCAGCGCGGCCAGGTTGTCTCTATCCGCTTGGACGAGCAGATCCAAGTCTTCCGTCAACCGCACGTAACCCGCCTGCACGACGGCCAGCCCGCCCACGACGAGAAAGCGTATCCCTTCACGGGCGAGGGCGGCCAACACGCTTTCGAACGTGTGCATCGGGGTTGGGAAGGGGTTTGCCGGTCAGGCGGATCGTGGAGAGGCGTAGCCGCCAGGCGCGGGCGAGCGGCGTGGTGGTGCGGCCCGGTCCGACGGTTTTGCGGATGTGTTCGGCGTCCGGATTCATCGCGCCGGAACGGCTTCGGCGGTGGCCGCTGCGGGCACGCTTTTGCCGATCATCTCCAGAAAATCCTTGAAGAGGTAGTGGCTGTCGTGCGGGCCGGGCGAGGCTTCGGGGTGATACTGCACGCACATCGCCTTGCGGTTCACGAAGCGCAGCCCCTCGATGGTGCCGTCGTTGAGGTTGCGGTGCGACACCTGGGCCACGTCCGGGCGGATCGTCTCCTCGCGCACGGCAAAGCCGTGGTTTTGTGTCGTCACCTCCACGTGCCCCTGCCGGAGGTTTTTGACCGGGTGGTTGGCGCCCCGGTGCCCGACAAACATCTTGTACACGTCGAAGTCAGAGGCGAGCGCCATGAGCTGATGGCCCAGGCAGATGCCGAACACGGGCAGATCCGTCGAAAACGCCTCTTTTACCATCTCGACAGCCTCGGGCATCGCGCGCGGATCGCCGGGGCCGTTGGAGAGGAAGAGCCCGTCGGGCTGCCAGGCCAGCACCTCGTCGAGCGGCGTGCTGGCGGGGAAGACGCGCACGGCGCAGCCCAGGCGCGCAAACGAGCGCAGGATGTTCTGCTTGACGCCGAAGTCGTACACCGCCACGCGGCACCCGTCGCCGCTCTGGAAATCGTAGGGTTCGGCGATGGTCACCCGTGAGGCCAGTTCCAGGCCCGCCATGGAAGGCCACTGCCGCGCCTTCTCGACGAGGGCGTCGGCGTCCATCTCCTCGGTCGAGATGACGGCGTTCATGACGCCTTTTTCGCGCACGTGGCGCACGAGTCGGCGCGTGTCCACGCCCGTAATGCCCACCAGCCCGTGCTGCTGCATATACGCTTCGAGCGAGCCTTCAGCCAGGAGGTTCGAATAGTCGCCCGTGTAGCTCTTCACCACGAAGCCCGCCACGTGCGGCGCGGGGGCCTCGGTGTCGTCCTCGTGCGCGCCGTAGTTGCCGATGTGCGGGTACGTCATCACCATGATCTGGCCGTGGTACGACGGGTCGGTCTGGATTTCCTGATAGCCCGTCATGCTCGTGTTGAAGCACAGTTCGCCGCCCGTTTCGCCACGGGCACCAAAACTGTATCCATCAATCACGAAACCGTCGGCAAGGGCGAGGCGGGCGCGTACGCGGTCTGGCGAAGCAGGCATGGCAGGCGGGGTTTAGACGAGAAACGGGGGGATACAAAAAAACCTTCCCGAAAGGGGAAGGCTTCCACGCCGCAGGCGGGGTCGGAGAGGCAGGGCGGCCGGAATCTGCGGCGGAGCGGGCAACGGCGGGCAGCGTTTTGGTGGGCCGAAAATACAACGCCGCCGAGGTGCGTTCCAGTGCAGCACGCGCCTTTCATCCAACCTTCCCCTACCCGCCCCTGCCCTATCTTTCCGCGTGAAAAGGCCCCATCACCACCGCGACGACCTGCGACGCCTGCGCCTGCTGGC
>CBDUBO010000570.1:0-2107 GCA_965365405.1 uncultured Rhodothermales bacterium
CAAAAAGCGGCAGGCCGAAAAGGTAGCCGCGCGCCCTGCCTGTCTGCAACCGCTGCCGGCCCTTTCCGCGAGGCTTCATGCCCCGGTTCGTTCGGGGCCTTCACGGCAAAGCCCGAAACATAATCTGACGAGACCACGCGTTGGGAAGGGTAGAGCCGCTATCTTTCCGAGACCCTCAACTCAAAGAGAATCAACAGCATGAAGCAACTTGTAGTCACCCTGCTCCTCGCCGTCGTGGCGCTGCCAGCCGCGGCGCAGTCGGGTGCGCACCTCACCGAAGCGACGATGCAGTACCTCACCACGGTGAGTGTGATGGGGCAGGAACTCGCCATTCCGTCCACCCGCACCCTCAGCAAAGTTACAAAGGGCGGCCGGGCGCTGTGGCGCGTGGTGGACGTGGCCGACCTGCCGCCGATGGCGGGAGGGGGCACGGCCGTGGACACCTTCGAGGTGGACGCCCAGACACTCATGCCCGTGCGCCGCAGCGGCAGCAGCATGGGCGGCACCGTCCAGTTCAACTACGACGGCGCGCACGTCAAAGGTGAACTCGCCAGCATGATGGGCAATATGAGCGTGGACAGCACTTTTGCCGAACCCATCGCGGGCGACGGCGCGGCCTTCGAGCTGATGCTGGCGGGCCTCGACCTCGCGCCGGGTTTTGAGCAGTCGTTTCTGACCTACAACCCGCAGATGCAGGGCACCCGCGCCATCAAGGTCGCTGTCGCGGGCGAAGAATCCGTCACCACGCCCGCGGGCACGTTCGAGACGTACGTAATCACGTTCACGCCAATGGACGACAATCCCGCGGGCAAAGCCAAGATTTTCGTGACCAAGGCCGCGCCGCACATCACGGTCCGCGCCGAGTCCGACCTGGGCCCGCAGATGGGCGGAGCCGTGGCGGTCACCGAGTTGCAGAAGAAATAGCCTGCGCCGGCAACTGGGTAGATGCAAAAAAGCCCCGGTCTCTGGGAGATCGGGGCTTTTCTGTTTACAGCGCGTGCGGCTTCAGCCGCGCTCGGCGAGTTCGCCGGTGTCGTTCTGGCGGTTGGGCTTTTCCTCGTTGACGCCGGATCGTCCGTCCGGACGCGAGGTGCGGGTGCCGCCGTCGCGCTTCTCGTCGTAGGCAGCATCCGCGCTCTGGACGTAGCCGCCCCTGATGCGTTCTTGCTCGCCGTCGTCGCGGACCACGCGGTCTTCGTTGAGGCGCGCTTCGTCCTGCGACGTGCTGGCGTCCGGCGTGCCCTTCGGGTGCGAGGTGCGCTGGCTGGGTTGATCGGCGTTGGGCATGGCGGTTAGCGGTTGGCGTTGGGATTTTCTTCTGTCGTGGCGGTGTCGGTGCTGGCAGGGTTGGAGCCATTCTCGCTGCCGCCACCGGTGGGCGGCCGGCCGGGCTTTTTGTCCTTCTCGGCGTCTTTATCCTGCACCATGCCGGACTGCGGCACGCTGCCGGTGAAGCCGCTGCTGCTGCCGTAATCCGGCACCCCGGATTCGCTTTTCTTCTGATCGCTGTTCATGGGAGTCTGCGGTTGATGACAGCCTCAAACACCCGCTGCGCCCGTCGCGTGTTGCCCATCCTCGCCGTCTTGCCACTGTCGTAACACAGAGCGGGCGGAAAAGAAAACGCCCCGGTCACTGGTGCGACCGGGGCGGGTTTGATACTCGGAGGGATTAGGCTAAACGGCCTCGCCCACATCCTGCAGGCGTACACCTGCGAGGCCCATCGCGTCGTACGTCGCGCCCGCGAAGCCCGGAAGTTGCGTGGAAACTTCAGCCATGATCTGCTTCGGCCCCAGGAATTCCATCGGATGTCCGAGTTTTTCGGCAATCTCCGGCAGCATTTCCCACGAGGGGTGGCAATCCACGCGGTGGCTCTCGTTGTGCCAGCGGTCGAAGGGGGTGCCGTGCTGATCCTGGCGCGACTGCCCCATCGCCATCATCAGCGTCCGGTTGACGCCGCGCACGGCTTTCGCCGGAGTCACGCGCTGCGCGTGCCCGTCCACGTTGACGTACGTGCCGACGGTTTCAACGACCATCGCGGCGGGCAAGGCCACATCGGCGTGGGCGAGCGTCGCGTTCGTGGTGTGATAGTGGTGCAGGATGACCTGGA
>CBDUBO010000571.1:0-2105 GCA_965365405.1 uncultured Rhodothermales bacterium
GCCCGCACGACCTGGCGGAAATGGTCTTCGGCAGGGGAAGGCGGCGGCGCGTCCGGGCGGAAGTGGAGGCGCACGACGGCGCTCGTCACGTCGGGCTGCGGGTAGAACACCGTCGGGGGCACCCGGAAAAGCAGCTTGATGTCCGCGTAACGCTGGAAAACAACGCTCAGGATGCCATAGGCCTTGGTGCGCGGCAGGGCTACCAGACGCTCCGCCACTTCCAGTTGCATCATCACGACGGCCTCGCGTACGTGGGCGCGGGCATCCACGAGGCTGAAGAGAATGGGGCTCGTGATGTAATAGGGCAGGTTGCCGGCCACGTAGAGCGCCCCGCCCAGCTCTGTTGCCAGCGCCTGCCAGTCGGCATCTAGCACGTCGGCGTGCCGTACGTCAAGCGCGGGCAGCGTTTTTTCGAGGTGCGCCACGGCCCGCTCGTCTACTTCGAGGGCCACCAGCTGCGGGTAGCGCGCCAGCAGTTCCGCCGTCAGCGCCCCCGTGCCCGGCCCGATCTCCACGACGGGCGCTGACGCCGGGGCCTGCACCGCGTCGGCGATCTTGCGGATCGTGTTGGGGTCGCGCAGGAAGTTCTGGCCGAGGGATTTCTTGGGCGTGAGCATGGGCAGGGGCGGAAGGGCACAAACGAAAGTAGGGGCGCAGCGTGCTGCGCCCCTACAACAGGGTTGACGACAAAGGTGCCGTGCGTCAGTGCCCGCGGATGCTGCGCGGGAAGGTGCCGTCGGCAATGTCGGGCACGACGCGCCCCACGCTCGTGCGCTGCATGATGCATCCCTGCATAATGCTCACGCGCTCGCTGGAGCGGCGGAAGTGGTCGGCGTAGTGCGCAAAGCGCCCGGCGTCGGTGAAATAGACGCCGGCAAGGCCGAAAAGCTGGCCCGCGGGCGTGGCCTCGCCCATGAGCGTCTTGAAGGCGGCGTCGGCCTCCGGCTCCGCGATGAGCACGCGGAACTGCTCGACAGTAGCGGGCATGAGGCCGGCAAACCCCACGCCGTCGCCGCTGAACATTTCGGCGTCGCGGAGCACATCATAGGCGTGCTGTCCTTCGGCGCTCAGGGGCAGATCGTCCGTGTTGGCGTCGAAGGCGCAGGCGCTCAGCACGAGGGCGCAGAAGGTGCAGACGAGTAGGCGCATGGCGGCGCAAGATGGATCGTGGCCAAAAGTAAACCGCTTCCGAGGGGCGGGGAAAGGCACATCCGGAACCCCGCGCGGGTCGCTACCGGGCGAGCATCGCTTGCAGCAGGGCGAAGGCGCTTGGCAGCGGCTCCTGGAACAGCACGGCAGGGTCTATGCGGAAGCCGGGCAGGACGGCGCTCTCGAAGGGTTCGCCTGGGCTCGGGGAGGCGTCTGCGAACAGGCCGTCCGCGCCGCGCCGGTAGAAGCGCGCCTCGCTCCGGTCAGGATCCACGATCCAGTATTCCCGCACGCCCGCGCGCTCGTAGCCCGCGAGCTTGTCCACGTAATCCTGCTTTTTCGACGACCGCGACACAATCTCGACGGCCAGGTCGGGCGCTTCGTTCAGCGCCTGCGCGCCGACGATGTGCTGCCGGTCTTTTCGAACGAACAGCACGTCGGGCTCGTACCCGTTACGCTCGTCAATGCGCACGAGTGTGCGAGAGCCGAGCACGATGCCCAGGTCGCGCGCATCGGTGTACATACCGATAAGTTTGATTAGAAATGTCTGGACAAGCTCGTGTGGCGTGCTGGCGGACATGGCGGGAATGATGCGCCCGTTGATGAGGTCTTCTTTGGTGTCGTCGCCAGCGACGTGTTCGACGAACCGCTCGAACGTCACCGGGGCGGCGTGCAGCGGGCGCAGGCGTGGGCGGGCGAGGGTGGGCATAGCATCAGGCAGATTGACAAAAGCAAAAGTACAAAGGTGGACGCAGGCCGGAAGGCGCGCAGCGCGCTGCATCTCGCCAGCCTCCAGCGACCGACCTCCAATGACGCCCCTCACCGCACGCGCTTGCGGCGGTTGCGCACGAAGTCCTCGAAGACGAACGTGCCCAGGTTGTCCAGGCTGCTGTAGTAGGCCCGGCCCTGGTTGGCCTCGGTGAGTTCGTGGACGAACTTCTGGAGGTACGGGTCGC
>CBDUBO010000572.1:0-2086 GCA_965365405.1 uncultured Rhodothermales bacterium
CGGTACAGGGGTAACAGACGGGGGAGGCGCCTCGGCCCCCAACCGCACGGCAGCGGGCGACAGTCGCACCTCGCGCGTGCCGCCCAGCGGCACAGCATGGTAGCCCGTCGAGACGGCAGGTTCGGGCAGGGCCTCGACGCCCGCTGCTGCCGGGACTACGTCTCCGGTTTGCGGCGCTTCCGGCGGCGCGCCCGAAGGCCGAACAGGCTCGGCACCCTGCTCTGGCAGGTGACGCGCGCTGGGGGCACCCGGCGCGGGCTCGTCCACCACCACGTCGCGCAGATCCCACGGCTCGGTCGTCTGCCGCTGCAGGTGGCCGATGTTGGGCATCAGCACCAGGCGGCGCTCGGTGCTGTCGGGCCGCTCGGCGTCCATGTCGAGCTGAATGGAGCCCGTCATCTGGCTGCGCATGAACTCGATAACGCGGGCAGACTGGGCGTTGGCGGGCTGCGGCATCACCAGCAGCATCGTCATGTCCAGTACGTCGGTCTGCTCCAGCATCTCGATAAAGGCCGCCCGCATCTGGTCGAACGACTGGAAGGCCATGAATGGCATGAAGTCGTTGATGACGAGCCGCTGGGGCCGGTACTGCCGGATGATGGCCACGAGGTCGCGCAGCGCCTTGACGACGCCGCTGTCGTCCTCGGACTGCCGGCTCAGCACCGGCGGAATGCGCATCAAGCGCACGATGCCCTGCTCGTAGGCGTGCCGGAGGTTGAAACCGATGGAGGCCGATTGGATCATCAGATCCTTGGGACGCGAAGGCGAGATGAGCAGGCCCGTCTCACTGCTCTGCGCTCCCGTCTGCATGAAACGCAGCGGCAGCAGGTCGCGGCCGCTGGCGGCGCGTCCATAGACGAGGTAAGAGCCGCCCCGGTAGAAACCGCCCCACACCCGGTCGATCGGTTCGATGCCGGTGAGCAGTTTGAGCACCTGGGCAGGCGCGGAAGCAGGGGGGGCAGATGCGAGTTCCATCTGTGACTCGATCCAGGTATGAGGGCTGTGGCGGGCACCTTCAAACCATGTGCCGCCTTGCGCAAATCATCTTTTTTCTCCTCGTAGCCCTTGCGAGGGCCATCTGGGACGCGCACCGCTGGTGCAAGTTGCCATTTTGAGATCGGGCGGATCAGGTTGGGATTCTCCAGGGGTGGACCCGTGCGCCCGGATGGATCCAGACCGACGGATAAACGTCTGCCTCGGCCTACCCGCGCCTTTCGCATTTTCCTCCTGCTCTTTCCCCCCTTCCATGATTGTCGTGATGCAACCCGGCGCGGCGACCGAGCAGGTCGAGGCCGTCATCGAAAGGTTGAGCCGCTACGGCTTCGACGTGCACCGTTCGAGCGGGGCTGAACAGGTGGTGCTGGGGGCCATCGGCGTGCAGCCGGGCTTCGACGCGCGCGCCATCGAAGCGCTCGACGGCGTGGCCGAGGTGCACCGCGTCACGCGCGGCTACCGCCTCGCCTCGCGCCTGTGGCAGCCCGAGCCGACGGTGGTACGGGTGGGCCGCGCGACCTTTGGCGGCGGCAGCTTTGGCGTCGTAGCCATGCCGCGTGCCGGGCAAGCTTTAGCCGGGGAAGCGCGCCAGGCCGCGCAGGCCCACGCTGCCGTGCTCTTCGGCGGCTGCCGGGCCCTGCCAGCCGCCGCTGCGGACGCCGACCGCGGTGCCGAACTCGCCACCGCCGCCCGCGCCGAGGGACTGTCTGCCGCCGCAGAGGTATTCGACGCCGCCGACCTGAGCCACGCCGATGCCGACGTGCTGGTGGTAGGACCGGAGCGCATGGGCCACGGGGCCCTGCTCCACGCGCTCGGCGCGCAGCCACGCCCCGTCGTGCTCTACCGCAGCGCCTCGGCCACGGTCGAAGAGTGGCTGGCCCACGCCGACCTCGTGCTGGCCGGCGGCAACCGGAACGTGCTGCTGTGCGAAAGCGGCATCCGCACGTTCGAAACCACGACGCACCGCACGCTCGACCTGTCCAGTATTCCCGCGATCCACGCCCGCAGCCACTTGCCCGTGCTCGTAGATCCGGGCTACGGAACAGGACAGCCGCGCAAAGTAGCCGCCATGGCCCGCGCCGCCGCCGCCGCC
>CBDUBO010000573.1:0-2083 GCA_965365405.1 uncultured Rhodothermales bacterium
GACTTCGCCTTTCTGATGGCGATGTTCATCCTGTTCAAAAACCTGGGCGGGCTGGACTACGACACCATCCTGGGTTTTGCAAATGGGCTGGCCGAGGGCGTCGTGCCCGGCTGGGTACACTGGGTGGTGCTGCTGCTCTTTATTGGGGCCACGGGCAAGAGCGCGCAGATTCCCCTTTTCGTGTGGCTGCCCGACGCCATGGCCGGCCCGACGCCCGTTTCGGCGCTTATCCACGCCGCCACGATGGTCACGAGCGGGCTGTACCTGCTGGCGCGCCTGTCGCCGCTCGTGCTCGCCTCGCCCGGCATGATGGCCACCGTCGCCATTGTAGGGGCGCTCACGAGCATCATGGCCGCTTCGATTGCGATGACGCAGTACGACATCAAAAAGGTGCTCGCGTACTCGACCGTATCGCAGTTGGGCTACATGTTCATGGCCGCCGGCGTGGGCGCGTTTTTCGTCGCCATCTTCCACGTGATGACGCACGCCTTTTTTAAGGCCTGCCTCTTTCTCGGCTCGGGCAGCGTCATTCACGCCATGCACCACGTCGAGCACGAACTGGAGCACGACGGGCACGGCCACGCGCCAGACCACCACGGCCACCACACGCCGCACGAGGAGGAAGCCTCCGCCAACCCGTTCAAGCACCCCTTGCCCTACGACGGGCCGTTCGACCCGCAGGACATGCGCACGATGGGCGGGCTGGCCAGGTACATGAAGACGACCAACTGGACGTTTCTCGTCTCAACACTCGCCATCGCGGGCATCCCCGGTCTGTCGGGCTTTTTCTCCAAGGACGAGATTCTCTTCAAGGCGTTCGAGTACGGCTACGACGGCCACGCCTATGCCTGGCTGGTGTGGGTGGTGGGCCTCCTGACGGCGTTCATGACGGCCGTTTACATGACGCGGTGCTACGTGCTCACCTTCCGGGGCAAAGAGCGCTGGCCCCAGGCCGATCGCATCCACCCCCACGAGTCGCCGTGGACGATCACCATTCCGCTCGTCGTGCTGGGCGTGCTGTCCATCTTCGGCGGTCTGCTGGGCCTGCCCGGTGTAATCGCGCATGGCGAGTGGAACTGGATCCATCACTGGCTGGGCGCGCCCTACGGCGGTCCCGTCGCTGAACCCGTTTTGGCGCCCCACGGCGAAGGCTTTCTCCTCATCGAGTGGGCGCTCCTGCTGCTGGGCGCTGCCATCGCCATCGTGGGCGTGCTCTACGCCTGGCGCGCCTACAACCGCGACGGGCTCCTGTTTGACGAGAAGGTGCGGCGCGTGTGGGGCGGCCTCTACCGCCGCGCAAGCGACAAGTACAACTGGGACGAGTTCTACGAGCGCACTATTCGCCGCCCCCTGTTGACCCTGCTGGCCCCTGGCATGGCCCGTTTCGACCAGGACGTGGTCGATGGTGCGGTCAACGGGATGGGAGGGGTAACCCGCGCCGCCAGCGGTCGCCTGCGCCGCCTCCAGACGGGCGTCGTGCAGAGCTACGCCGTCGCCATCGTCATCGGCGTCGCGCTCGTCCTCGCCCTCGTCCTCTTCGCCTGACCCTTCGGGGCGATCTGCCCGCTACGGATGCCTTACCTCACCTCCCTCGTCATCTTTCTGCCGCTCGTCGGGTTGCTGGCCGTGCTGCTGCTGCGCGACGCAGGGGCGATCCGCTGGGCCACGCTCGTTACGACACTCGTGACGTTTGTCGTCTCTATCGGGCTCTACTTGGGTTTCGATCCCGCCGGGATGGACGTGCAGATGGTGGACCGGTTGGACTGGCTGCCCGGTATCGACGTGAAGTACCTCGTCGGCATCGATGGCCTCAACCTGTTGCTCGTGATGCTGACGACGCTGCTCGGCCCCATCGTGGTGCTGGGTTCGTGGACGTACATCGGCAAGCAGCACAAAGGGTTTTACGCGCTGCTGCTCATCCTGCAAACGGGCGTGACGGGCGTTTTCACCTCGTTCGACCTGTTTCTCTTCTACGTCTTTTTCGAGCTGACGCTCATTCCGATGTACTTCATCATCGGGGTGTGGGGCAGTGAGAACCGGATTTACGCGGCCCTCAAGTTTGTGCTCTACACGCTCGTGGGGT
>CBDUBO010000574.1:0-2076 GCA_965365405.1 uncultured Rhodothermales bacterium
CCCCGCCAAAGTCGAACGGGCTGCCCGTCGTCTCGAAGCGGACGAAGGTGCCGTCGGGGTTGCGGCGGAAGCGAGTGCCGCCGCCCGTGAAGAGGTCCTCGATGCTGCCCCCACCCGGATGCGTGCGCCGGTAGTCGTAAATCTTGCGCTTCTCGGCGTCCGAGAGCGTGTCGTAAGCCTCCTGTACCTCTTTGAATTTCTCCTCCGCCTCCGGGTTGTCCGGGTTACGGTCGGGGTGGTACTGGCGGGCCATCTTGCGGTACGCCTTTTTGATCTCGTCTGCACCGGCAGACGGCGACACGCCGAGTGTGCTGTAGTAATCGGGAGAAGCGGGCATTGTCGGAATGAGATCGAAGGCGGCTTTAACACGCGAAAGGGCTAAAAGGATCGGCACCTTTCCGTACGGAGCAAATACGCCACCTCATTCCGGGAGCATCGTACCGCTACCGTGCCAGACGGTGTGGCCTTCATAGCGCAGCGCCTCGGCGGCGGCGAGGGCCTGCGCGTCGCTTTCGAAGACGCCGAAAAAGGCCGAGCCCGAACCGGACATCGAAACGTACGCCGCGCCCGCGTCCGCAAGGGCCTGCCGCAGCGCGACAAGAGCGGGGTAGTGGGCGCAGACGGGGGCCTCGAAGTCGTTGATCAGTTCGGCGCGCCACCTCTCCAGATCGCCCGTGGCGACGAGCCGGTCCAGGTCGGGCCGGGCGTCGGCGCGCGGCGTGACGAACCGGTACGCCTCTGCCGTCGAGACGTGCACGGGCGGCACCACTACGACGAGCGGATAGGCCAGCGAAAAGGGCGACCCCACGCCGTCCCGCAGCGGCGTGAGCTTCTCGCCGCGCCCCGTGGCGTGCGCCGGCACGGCGTCGAGAAAAAAGGGCACGTCGGAGCCCAGTTCAAGCGCGAGCGCGTGCTGCCGGGCACGGGGCAGGTCGAGTCCCCACAGCGCCGTCAGGCCGCGCAGCGCCGCCGCGGCGTCGGACGAGCCGCCGCCCAGCCCGGCCCCGTGGGGCAGATGTTTTTCCAGGTGGAGCGCCGCGCCCCTTTTCACCCTTGCTTCGCGTGCGAGCAGCTGCGCTGCCCGCACCACAAGGTTCGCCTCGTCGGTAGGCAGCGCCGAGTCGGAGCACGTAAACGTGAGCGCGTCCGCCGGGGAAACGTAGAGCCGGTCGTGCCAGGCGATGGGCACGAACACCGTTTCGAGGTCGTGGTAGCCGTCCGGGCGGCGGCGCAGCACGTGCAGGCCCAGGTTGAGCTTGGCAGGGGCCGCGAGGGAGGCAGGTGCAGAATGGGTGAGCACGGCAGAGTGGATTGATCGGAGCGGGGTGCCGCCGTAATTTGGGGTCCGTTGCACTTCTCTACCAAGCCGTCCGCGCCCCGCCTATCGCTTCTGGCTACCGTTCGCCTTTTTCCCGACGGTCTTTTCTCGCGCCGACGTTGTTTTCCCCGATCCCCATGCTCCCTTTCCGCCGGAGCCTGACGGCCTTCGTGCTGCTCGCGCTCCTCGGCGTCGCCGCGCAGGCCCAGACGGCCCGTGACGTGCGCGAAGCGCTCCAGGCCCGTTCCGCCTCCAACCTCGCCCAGCCCGGCGCGCCCGAAGCACTCGAAGGCCCTGTAGATGCAGCAACCTACCGCGTGGGGCCCGGCGACGTGTTCAGCATCAGTATCGGCGGAGCCGAGCCCGTTCTGGTGTCGCTGCCGGTGTCCGCTGACGGGGTGCTCGTGGTGCCGACGGCGGGCAAGGTCGAAGTAGCGGGCCTGGCCTCGCCGTCGCCCGGCAGCGCGTGCTGGAGGCGCTGCGCCCGTTTTACCGCAACGTCGGGCTGGACGTGGCCCTGGCGCAGCCGCGCCGCTTCCGCGTCCATGTCTCCGGGGCGGTGCCTGCGCCGGGGCGCAAGACGGCTGGCCCGGCGGCGCGTCTGGACGACGTGCTCACTGAGGCCTTCCTGGCCGACTCGCTCACGCTCGCCACCTGGATCTCGCCCGGCTTTGCCCCCTCGATGCGCGGTGTGCGCGTGGCCCGCCGCGATGGTTCTTCGGAAACGTTTGACGTGCTGCGCTACCGCCGCACCGGCG
>CBDUBO010000575.1:0-2075 GCA_965365405.1 uncultured Rhodothermales bacterium
GGGCGAGGCCTTCGTGCGTCTCGATGAAGTGCAGGGCCCGCGCCACGTGCGGGTGTTGCACGCGCAGGTGCACAGCGGCTTCTTCGCGGAAGCGGTCGAGCGTGGCCGCCTCGCAGTCGGCGCGCAGGCGCTTGAGGGCCACGACCTGGCCGGAGGTGCGGTCGTAGGCACGCCACACCTCGCCCATGCCGCCCGCCCCGAGGAAATCCACGAGGTCGTAGCGTCCCAACGAGCGGAGGGCCGGGCGAGGCATGGCGGCGCGTGGCGTGGATCAGCGGGTAACGGCCGACGGCCCCATCAGGCGGAGGGCGTAGCGGATGGGCACGGCAAACGAGACGATTTCGCCGCCCGGCCCCCGGTTGCCCGCCGAGTAGATGCCGATCACGTGGCCGTTCTCATCGAAAACCGGCCCGCCGCTGTTGCCCGGCCCCGTGGCGTTGACCGTAAGCTGGAAGTAGTCGCCGATAAGGCTGTAGCCGTCGTTGCGGCTGTTGCCGGAGGTGGAGCGCTCGTTGCGCACGATGCGGCCCACCATGCCGTCCGTGGCCGTCGGGTCGGGGATGAGCACGGCGCTCTGGCGGCGGCTGTCGAACGACTGGTTCTCGGTCATGGCCACCTCGGCAGGCGAGACGGCTGGGTAGCCCATCACCGTGACGGGCTGGCCGGGCTGGGTCTCTTCGTAGGTGTCCTTCATCTGGACGGGATCGAGCTGGTTGGGCACCTCGGTCTTGATGAGGGCTACGTCGTGCTGCTCGCTGATGGCTGAGCGCCGCGCCTCGAAGCGCTGATCCGTCTTGGCGAAAATCACGTCGAGGTAGTCGTTGCGGCCTTCGACGACTTTGCCCTGGAGCGAGGCGCGGTTGAGCTGGCTCGCGTTGATGGGCACCCAGTTGCCGGGCATCTGGGCGATGCCCTGGAACTGCCAGGTGCCGTTTGGCATCACCTGGAAAAGCGCCCCCTGCTGCGTGTCGAAGTGGTAGCCGTGGTACCAGCCAGCCACCACGTGCCGGTTGGTGATGATGAAGCCGTCCGGCCCTACCACGAAGCCCGATCCGCTGCCCTCGCCCCCCACGGGCGCGTTGGCGCAGCCGTCGCTGCTGCGCTGCGCAAGCGTCAGGTTGGGCTCGGCACCGCCCTGCGATGCCACCAGCACGGGCACGCAGTTGGGTTGCTCCTTGGTGCCCGCGTCTACGTATTCAAGGTAGAGCTGCTGCCCCGTCGGGATGTAGATGAGCTTCCACGACTGCTCGATGTAGGCCACCTTGTTGGCGTTGGCCTGGATGATCTCGGCGCGAGAGGGGCGGTCTTTGGCCGCCAGCCGGTCGGCGGTGGCGCTCACGCCGGCCAGTTCGGCTCCCCGGAGCTCGTCGCTCGTGCGGCCCTGCCAGAACAGGAAGCCTGCCACGAGGGCCACGAGCAGCACCACGCCGCCCACGGCCATCAGCACGTTCTGGTTGCCCTGCTTTTTGGCGGTCGAGATTTCGCGGATAAGTGTTTCGCGCCCGATGCCCTGCTTGCTGGGCAGGCCCGTGGCGGCGGGCGGCACCGCGCCGCGCCCTGGCTCGATGCGCGTGGCGCGCGAAGACGACGCGCCGGCGGCCTCGAAAGGCGTGGCCGCGCGCGTGTGCCTAATGAGGCTGTCCGGGCGCGGGTCGAGGTCGAACATGAACTCCGGCCCGCCATCGCCGAGTTGCACCACATCGGTGGGCTCGATACGCGTCACGCCTGTCACGCGCTGCTTGTTGACGAACGTGCCGTTGCTGCTGTCGAGGTCGTGCAGGGTGAACTGTGCCGCATCCGTCGGGTCCTGGACGAGCCGGGCGTGGTGGCGGCTCACCAGGTCGTCGCGGTCGGGGTCGAACCGGATGTCCGAGGAATCCGACCGCCCGATGCTGAACTCGGAGGTGGAGCCAAGCGGGAATTCTTCGACCTGGTTGGCTTTTGAGCCGCTGAGGTGCCGGATAACGACGCGCTGGGGCTGGGTGGACGTTGCCATGGGAATTGGAGGATGAGGGTGGGTGCTTGTGGAACTTGCTCTACCCGTAGAAGCGGAAAAGCCAGCCAAAACGGGTCAC
>CBDUBO010000576.1:0-2069 GCA_965365405.1 uncultured Rhodothermales bacterium
GCGCTCCTGGCCGTGGGGCTCGTGGCCGCTGCTTACCGCGACCGCCAACGCCGCCTCCGCCTCCGCCAGCGCATGGAGCGGAAGCATCTTGAAGCCGCGAAGCTGCGCGAGCTCGATCTGGCGAAAAGCCGCTTCTTTGCCAACGTCTCCCATGAATTCCGCACGCCGCTGACGCTTACGCTGGGCCCGCTCGACGACCTGCTCGACGGGCAGCATGGCACGCTGCCGCCGCCCGCCGTGGAGCGACTGCACCTGGTGCGCCGCAACGCCCGGCGCCTGCTGAACCTCATCAACGAACTGCTCGACGTCGCCAAGCTGGAGTCGGGGCGGCTCGTGCTTCAGAAGCAGGCCCACGACCTCACCGCCTTCGTGGAGCAGGTGGCGCGCGCCTACGCCGCGCTCGCCGAGCGGCAGGGCCTGGCGTTCCGCGTCGCCCTCCCCGGCACGCCGCTGACCGCGCAGATCGACGCGCAGCAACTCGAAAAGGTCGTCGGCAACCTGCTCTCGAACGCCCTCAAGTTCACCCCGCGCGGTGGGACGGTGACCGTCCGGCTGGTCACGACGGGCAGCGAAGGCGATGGGCAACACGCGCACGCGCGCCTCGACGTGATCGACACGGGCCCCGGCATTCCACCCGACGAACTGCCCCTCGTCTTCGACCGCTTCCACCAGGTCAACGAGACCACGGCAACGCTCCAGCCGGGCACGGGCATCGGGCTGGCGCTGGCGCGTGAACTGGCCGAACTCCACGGCGGCAGGCTCACCGTGGCGAGCGAGGTGGGCAAGGGCACCACGTTCACCCTGAGGCTGCCCCTCGCCGATGTACCTCCCGAGGAGTCGGCGCGCTGGCGCGCGTGGGTGCGGGGCCGGGCCGAAGCGCGCGCCGAGGTGCTTGAAGATCAGATACTCACGTGGGTCGAGCCCTCCGGCGATGGCGAACCCCACGAGAGCGACCAGACCACCGTGCTCGTCGTCGAGGACAACGCCGAGGTGCGCGCCTACCTGGCACAACACCTGTCCCGCACCTACCGGGTGCTGGAAGCCGCGGACGGGCAGGAAGGGCTGGAAACCGCCCGTGCGGCCCTGCCCGACCTGGTGATCTCCGACGTGATGATGCCTCGCCTCGACGGCATCGGGCTCTGCCGCGCGCTCAAGGCCGACCCCGCCACGGATTTCATCCCCGTGCTGCTGCTGACGGCCCGCGCCGACGTGGAAGACCGGATCGACGCCCTCCACGAGCGCGCCGACGACTACCTCACCAAGCCTTTCGACGCGCGCGAGGTGCTGGCCCGCGTGGACAACCTCATCGCCACCCAGCGGGCGTGGCGCGCACGCCTGGACGCGCAAGCCGCGCCGCCCGCCGAGCCGCCGTTCACCTCCGAAGACGTATTCGCCGAGCAGGTTTACCGGGTGATCGAAACGCACGCCGCCAACCCCGACTTCGGCATCGCTGCGCTGGCCGACCACCTGGAAGTCGACCGGACGCAACTCTACCGGATGCTTGAACACGTAGACCGCAGCCCGGCAGAGCTTATCTGGGAGGTGCGGCTGGAGCAAGCCGCTCGCCTGCTGGGCGAGCGCATGGGTACGATCAGCGAGGTGGCTTACGGAACCGGGTTCAAGAGCGTATCGCACTTCTCGCGGCGCTTCCGCCAGCGGTACGGGGTCACGCCTTCGGCATACGTCGCGGGCGAGCGGGCGTGAAGCGTATAGGCTGACGCGCTGAAGTAGATGCCCCTCCTTGAGGGAGTTGGCGCGCAGCGACGGAGGGTGCCGCGCCCCCCTCCATCGTGGCAGACACCCCACCCTGCTGGAGCGGGAGGGCGGAATCCTTGCCCCAGCGCTGCAAATCCTTGACTCCGCGTCGCCTGCGACGCTCAGGCAACGGTTTGCAACGCTCAGGCCAACGCAATTGCAACGAAGAGGCTACCCTGTGGACGTGCATCCCGCACACGTCACCTGCGCTGCTGCCTCATGGATCTGCCCCGTTCCCCTGCCGGCCCTTCTCGTGCCGCGCCCTACCGCATTCTCGTCGTGGACGACGACCCGGACATGCGGGACTACCTGCG
>CBDUBO010000577.1:0-2045 GCA_965365405.1 uncultured Rhodothermales bacterium
ATGGCCCGCTGCGGCAGCAGTGGCTCAACCTGCGCCTGTGGACGCAGTACGTGCTGGGGGCCTCGCCCGAACGCCTGGCGCAGCGCTACGGCTATGGCCGCGAACGCGGCTGAACGGCGTGCCGCCCGCGTCCCTGAAAGCCCTTCCGGCTACCGCTGCACGAACGCCACGCGCTCCACGAGGGCCTGCCCCTCCAGCCAGCGAATGGCCTCCTGACTCCACCCCGCGTTCATCCAGACGACGGCCTCGTTGGGCTGCTTGGTCACCTTGCGCACGAACAGGCCGCGTACCTGCGCCGCCGCCTGCCGGGCCTGCGCCTCCGTAATGTGGCATTCGAACGTGACGTACACGTTGAAGCGCGAGATCGAGGTGGGGGTGAAAAGCGGATCGTAAACCGAAACCGGGCGGAAGTCCATCTTCTTGGGCCGGTC
Organism: uncultured Rhodothermales bacterium; assembly: GCA_965365405.1. Taxonomy (GTDB): domain Bacteria; phylum Bacteroidota; class Rhodothermia; order Rhodothermales; family BA12; genus CBDUCD01. Next base: position 432 of record CBDUBO010000577.1, read on the forward strand.
GAGTTGCTCGACGTAGTAATCCTGCATGGCGCGCGCGTCCTCCTGCTCGGCGTAAATCACGCCGGGGATGCTGCGCAGCCGCGCCATCTGCTCCGGCGTCAGCAGGGTGTCGGCGGCGGCCCACAGAAAAACCGAGCGGAAGTAGGTTTTTTCGATCCGATAGCCGAGGCCGCGCAGCAGAGCGGACGCATCGGGTTCGCGCACGTGGCCGGCAAAGGTTACAGCAACCTGCTGCGGAGATTCGGTGCCCCGAAAAGCGCCTGGGGTTTGCGCTTGAAGAGCGGTAGGAAGTAGCCCGGCAAGGATCAGCAGAAGAGAAGGGCGCATATGGGAGGGGGAAGGCCAGACGCGCGGGAGAGAAGCAGGCGTACAGTGCCCGACGTGCGTTAGCCCCGTTATCGGGCCAGGCCTGTGCTCCTCAAACGGCCCCCCGTCTTTTTTTCACAGGAAGCGCGTGGGCGCGATGCCTACCGTGAACGCCTGCCGGTCGAGGCGGGTGGTGAAGTCCAGGCGGAACCACGAAAAGAGGCCGCCCAGCGAAAAGCCGACCTCGTGGTGGCCTCCTGCGGGCGCGCCGCGCGGGGTCTGCGCCTCCCACGTCCAGGCGTGGCCGCCGTGCACGAGCACACTCAGGTTTTTGCGCGCCGCCCACTGCCACCCCACCACTTCGAAAGGCAGCGTGCGGAAGTTGTGCTCCCAGTGCAGCGCCGCGTGGCTCTGGCCCAAGTACGGCAGGGGCTGGAGCGTGCGCAGCGAGCCGAAAGGCGTAGTGAAGCGGTTGGACGCCTCGACGAGCCCGTAGCGCACGGCCGGCACGTCGCCCCAGCCCACCTGCGCCGTCAGCCGCACGTCGAGGCGGGCAGGCAGAAAGCGCCGCCGTGCGAAGGTGGCAATGCCGTAGTCGAGTTCGCCGTAAAGGCGTCCAAAGGGCACGTCCGAGCCCAGCGCCTCCGATGCCTGCTCAAACCCCACGTGGACGCGCTCGATGGGCACGATGCCGCGCCCCGCACCGTCGTCGCCCCACGTGGCCGCTGCCGTGACGGCGTGGATGCGCGGCGTGGCCAGGTCGGGGTTGGGGCGCGGGGCCGTGTAGCCCTGCACCGTCCACACCTCTGCAACGGCCCGCGCGGCGCGGTTGCGCTCCTGTAGAAAGCCCACCTGCACGTCCACGTCGGCACGGGGCAGGCGCAGGCCCACGGCCCCGCGCGCCCGCTCGCGGTGGGTGTAGTCGTAATAGTCGCTGCGGTCGAGCACCACGTCGATGCTGTTGAACAGCGGCGTCTCGATGACTGAGCCGTAGCGCGGCACGACGCCCCGGCTGTACCCGGCCTGCGCGTAGAAGCGGCGTCCCACGGTCGCCTCGGCGGCATAGCGCGCCGTTTTGAGCGCCGTCTGGTAGCCCGCCTCGAAGGTCAGCGTGCCCACCCGGCGCACTTCCACCGACGCCTCGGCCCCGGCGTGGAGCGCCTGCACGCGGTTGTACCACAGGCGCGGCGACCAGTCCAGCGCCACGGCTCGTCCCGCTCCGTCACTGCCGTTGATCGTGACAAAGCGCGCCATCGGGCCGGAGGGCTTGAACGTCTTGTCGAGCGTAGCGGTGCTGTCGATGGAGGC
>CBDUBO010000578.1:0-2039 GCA_965365405.1 uncultured Rhodothermales bacterium
CTCGCGGCTTTCCATGATGCGCACGCCCGCAAAGCCCGCGTCGTTGAACGGGCGGTGGTGGCCGCCACGCCCGAAGCGGTCGAGCCGGTAGATCATGCGCGCGTCCAGGTTGAGAAAGTACAGGTCGGCCATCCGATCCACGTAGCGGGCCAACTGCCGGCTCGGCCCATCCACCTCGCCGCCCGTGTAGCGCCGCCCCAGCCGCTGGCGGTCGGTTTCGGTAAACGCCGTGGGCTCGGAAAAGACGCGGAACGTGGTGTTGTCCTTGATGCCCGTGATGCCCGTCGTGTTGCCGATCATGTCGTTGTTGAGTACCCCGGTAATCTTCCATCCTTCGTCGAGCGCTTTCTGAGCCAGGTGCTGCCCGCCAAACAGCCCCTGCTCCTCGCCCGAGAGCCCGGCGTAGACGATGCTCTGCCCGAAGCGGTGCTGAGAAAGCATCCGGGCGGCCTCGATCACGCCCGCCATGCCCGAGGCGTTGTCGTTGGCGCCGGGCGAATCGCTCACGCCGTCGGTGCCCACGCTGGGGCGCGAGTCGATGTCGCCCGACATCATCACGTAGTGGTCGGGGTGCGAAGTGCCGCGCTGGATGGCGACGACGTTGACGATCCACACGTCCGAGGGGATGCGGGCGTTGCCCGTCGAGGACACGAGCGTGCGCTGCTCGAACACTTCCAGGCAGCCGCCGCAGGCCGCGCTGATCGTTTCGAACTCGGCCAAAATCCAGCGCCGCGCCGCGCCGATGCCCCGCGCCGCGCTCGTGGTGTCCGAGAACGTGTTGCGCGTGCCAAAGCCCGCCAGCGTCCGGATGTCCGCCTCGATGCGCGCCGCACTGGCAGCCTCTGCAATCGGGTAAAGGCGCGCGTCGAGCGCCGGCGGAGCCGTCGTTTGCGCCCCTGCAGGCGTAACGATGCTGACGAAGGCGAGCAGAGCGGGCAGGATGGTGAACCTCATGGTGGGCAGGCGGATTAGTGGAGGCAGCAGACGCCGCAGACGGCATCACCACAGCGGCGAAGCCTAATTTACTCGATCACCCATCCTCCCCCTCGGCATGGCCGAAACGACAACTGCCCCCTCCACGCTGCGCATCGGCGCGCAGGACGCTTATTACTGGAACCAGGGCACGCACTGCGAAGCCTATAACCTGCTGGGCGCCCACCCAGACGCTACCGGCACCCGCTTCGCCGTGTGGGCACCACACGCCGACTACGTAGCCGTCGTGGGCGACTTCAACGGCTGGAACCCGGGCGCGCACCCGCTCCAGCGCCGCGACGGCGGGTTGTGGGAAGGCTTTGCCGAAGGGGCCGAGCCCGGCCAGCGCTACAAATTCCGCATCGGCTCGCCCCACTTCCAGGGCGACAAAACCGATCCGCTCGCCTTTGCGATGGAACCACCCCAGGCGAACGGTAACCCCATCGAAGGCATGGCCGCCATCGTCACCGACCTCGACGCGTTCGAGTGGACGGACGGCGACTGGATGGAGACCCGGCAGGGCCCTGCCGGGCTCGATAAGCCTGTGGCCATCTACGAAGTCCACCTGGGCTCGTGGATGCGCAAGCCCGACGGCTACTCGCTCTCCTACCGCGAAATCGCCGAGCCCCTGGCCGACCACGTCGAAAGGCTGGGCTTTACCCACGTCGAGTTGCTGCCCATCATGGAGCACCCGTACTACGGCTCGTGGGGCTATCAGGTGGCCGGCTACTACGCCACCACGTTCCGCTACGGCTCGCCGCAGGATTTGATGTTTCTCATCAACTACCTCCACACGCGGGGCATCGGTGTCATCCTGGACTGGGTGCCCGCACATTTCGCGATGGACCCGCAGGCCCTCGGCTTTTTCGACGGCTCGCCGCTGTTCGAGTACACCGACCCGCAGATGCGCACGCACCCCGATTGGGGCACGTACGTGTTCGACTACGGCAAGGGCGGCGTGCGCAGCTTCCTGGTCTCCAACGCCCTGTTCTGGTTCGACAAGTTCCACATCGACGGGCTGCGCTTCGACGCCGTCGCCTCGATGCTCTACCGCGACTATTCGCGCG
>CBDUBO010000579.1:0-2035 GCA_965365405.1 uncultured Rhodothermales bacterium
CAGGACAAGATGGCGCTGTGGATGGGGCGCGTGTCCGGCCCCGGCCTGCCCGAAAAACCCGACGAGCGGCTGGCCCGGCTCGGCCTCGTCGAAACACTCGTCACGCACCTCAAGCTGGTGCTCAGCTACGGACGCCGGATGGCTGGCTGAGCCGCCCTTCCGGTGCGCAGAAGGCACAAGACCGGAGGCGACCTATGAACGTGTCTTGCCGCGTGCCACGACAGGGGGTAGGCTGGATGGTGCTCGCGTTGCTGCTCGCGGGATGCCCCGCGCACGAAGCCACGCAGTCCGCCGCCGCCCTGCCTACCATCGCGCCCGGACAACGCATCCGGGGAGCCACCTTCGACGCCCGTGCCGATCCGGGCGTGGACGTGCTGGACTCGCTGCACGCGCTGGGGCTGACGCACGTCGCCCTCACCGTGTTCGCCTTCCAGCCCGCCCTCGACGCGCCCGAGTTGCGCATGAACCCGGACGCCCGCTGGTTCAGCGAGTCCGACGCGGGCATCCGGCGGATGGCAGCCGAGGGGCGCGCCGCCGGCGTGCGCGTCGTGCTCAAGCCGCACCTGTGGGTGCGCGGCGGGTGGACAGGTGACATCGCCATGCGGTCGGAGGCGGACTGGCAGGCGTGGGAGGCGCAGTACCGGCTTTTCGCGCTCCATTACGCGCGGTTGTCGGCGGAGATCGAAGCGCCCCTGTTCGTCGTCGGGGCCGAACTGGGCAGGGCCGTCGCGGCGCGTCCCGCGTTCTGGCGCAGCCTGATTGACGAGGTGCGCGCCGTGTATCCAGGACCGGTGACGTATGCGGCCAACTGGCACGACGACTACGAAAACGTGGCCTTCTGGGACAGGCTGGACTACGTGGGGGTGCAGGCATACTTTCCACTCGCAGCGGATGCGCGGCCTCCGGACAGTACTGCGCTCCGGCAGGCGTGGGAGCCCCACGTGGCTGCGCTGCGCCGTGTGGCGCGGCAGACAGGCCGCCCGGTGCTTTTTACCGAGATCGGCTACCGGAGTGTGCCCTACGCCGCCCGCGAGCCGTGGCGGTGGCCTGAACGCGACGAGGACACCGCGCCCGACCCCGACCTCCAGGCACGACTCTACCAGGCCTTTTTCGACACCGTATGGCCGCAGCCTTGGTTTGCGGGGGCCCTTTTCTGGAAGCTCTACCCGCCCGGCGCGCCACCACGTCTCCTCGATTTTACACCGCAGGGCAAGCCTGCCGAGGCCGTTCTGAAACGTGGCTTCGCGGGCGGGCGTACCCCTTAGCCCGCTCCCGGTGTGGCCCCGGTTGCTACCCTGATCTCTGTCCTATGAGCCTTTCGACCCCTGCCCTCGTCGTGGTGTGCGACGACGACGCGTTGCTGGAAGCCGTGCGCGCCACCTGCGGGGCATCGCACCGGCTGGTCTCCTTCGCGCGCACCGGGTTGGTGGACAGCCGCGGCGACCTGTCGGCGCACGGGCGCAGCATCGTCGCGGCGGCTGAGGCAGCAGAAGCCGTCCTCGTCGAGTGGGTAATGAGCGAGGCTCCGGCGCTCAACGTGTTGTGCTACCACGTGCGGCGCGGCCTCTACGCGCCCCTCCTCATGGTCGGGCCGGGCGACGACGACAGCGTGGCGGCGTGCATCGCGGCCGGCGCCGACGACGCCCTCAGCCTGCCGCTGTCGCCTTCCGTGCTCCAGGCGCAGGTGCTGTCGTACCGCCGCCTCGTACAGGCCGCGCAGGCTACACACACTGCACCCGCCGCCACCCCTACGCGCGACGTGCAGCAGTTCGGCGCGCTGCGCGTGGACCGGACGGCCCACCGCTTCTACGTGGACGATGCCGAGGTGGAACTCACCCCTCGCGAGTTTGCCCTCATCCGTTACCTCGTCTCCCGCGCCGATGCGCTCTGCACGCGGGACGAAATTCTCGACCAGGTGTGGGGCATCACCTTCGATACGGGCACCAACATGGTGGACGTGTACATGTACTTCCTGCGCAGAAAGCTGGAAGGGCACGGCCTCAAAGGGATGATCGAGACGGTTCGGGGAAAGGGC
>CBDUBO010000580.1:0-2033 GCA_965365405.1 uncultured Rhodothermales bacterium
CGGGCGCGGAGGGTGCGCAGCACGTTTGCATAGACGTTAGCAAACGCCTCGAAAAAGCCTTCGGGGTGGCCCGCCGGCAGGCGCGTGGCGTGCTGCGCGGCAGGCACCAGGCCGGGGTGCCCGATCCGAAACGTTTCCTCGCGCCCGTCGAGCAGGCGCAGCGCGAGCCGGTTGGGCGCTTCCTGCCGCCACGCCAGCGACCCCTCTTCTCCGTAGACGCGCAGGCTCAGCCGGTTCTCTTCGCCCGCCGCGATCTGCGAGCAGTGGAGTACGCCACCTGCGCCGCCGCCGAAGCGCAGCAGCACGTTGGCGTCGTCGTCCACCTGCCGCCCGGCCACGTAGGTGCGCACGTCGGCGCAGAGCGCTTCCAGCTCCAGGCCCGTCACGTAGCGCGCCAGGTGCTCGGCGTGCGAGCCGATGTCGCCCAGCGCGCCGGCGCCGGCCAGCGCCGGGTTGGTGCGCCACGACGCCTGCTTCTGCCCGTCCTGCTCGACGGGCGTGGCCAGCCAGCCCTGGCTGTACTCGGCCACCACCTTGCGCACCTTCCCGATGCGCCCCGCTGCCACGAGCGCGCGGGCCTGCTTCACCAGTGGGTAGCCGCTGTAGTTGTGCGTGAGGGCGAACAGCACGCCTTTTTCGGCCACCAGCCGGCAGAGGGCTTCCGCCTCGTCGAGCGTGGTCGTGAGCGGCTTGTCGCAGACGACGGGGATGCCCTTTTCGATAAAGGCGCAGGCGGCGGCGGCGTGGACGTGGTTGGGCGTGACGACGACGGCGAAGTCGATGCCGTCCTCGCGCGCAGCTTCGGCCTCGGCCATCTCCTCGAAATGGCCGTAGGCGCGCGCCACCCCCAGCGACTTCCCAAAGGCGCGGCTCTTGTCGGCATCAGAGGAAAACGCGCCGGCCACGAGGTCGGCCAGGCCGTCGAGGGCGATGGCGCGGCGGTGCACGTCGCCGATGAACGCGCCGGGGCCACCACCCACCATACCGTAGCGGAGTTTGCGGTCGAGGGGCATAGAGCAGGAGGGTTGGGTGGAGGGCGCAGGTTTTCAGCGCGGGGCATACCGGACGATCCGGTCCGCCTACCGGCCTGCCGCCCAGCGGATGCCGCCCAGCACGTGCTGGAGAAACAGCGGCTCGGCAAAACTTTCGGACGTGTGGCCCATGGCGGTGTACCACGCCCGCCCGCCGCCATACGTGTGGTACCACGCAATCGGGTGGTCGCTTCCCATACGCCCGCCCGCGTACGTGGTCTCGTCCACGCGGGCCAGCACGTGCACGTTTTGCGGGGGGGCGCGGAAGCTGTACCACTCGTCGAAGCGGGTCCAGCGTCCAGGCAGGTGCGCCGTCGAGGGGTGAGTGCGGTCACCCACGGCCACGACGGCCTCCTGCTGGTCGGGATGGTGGGCGAAGTACGCGCCGACGAGTCCGCCGTACCACGGCCAGTCGTACTCGGTGTCGCTGGCGGCGTGGATGCCCACGAAGCCGCCGCCGCGGGTCATGAAGCGCACCAGCCCGTCCTGCCCGGCGCTGCCCAGCACGTCGCCCGTCGTATTCAGGAAAACAACGGCGTGGTAGCCATCGAGGCCGTCGCCCTCGAAAACGGTGCTGTCCTCGGTTGCCTCTACGGCAAAACCGTGTGTGCGGCCCAGTTTTTCCACCGCCGCGATGCCCGCCGGGATCGAGTCGTGGCGGTAGCCGGCGGTTTTGGTGAAGACGAGTACGCGCATCTCTGACCCCGCTTTCGGGTCGGTGTGGGCGCACGCGCCGAAAAGCACGGCGAGAAGCAGGAAAACCGGAAAACGCATCGCCGGGGCGTCAGGAAACGGGCGGAATGCCGACTTCGGGGGCGGGGTTGAGCGCTTCTGCCTGCACCGTGTCGGGGTCGCGGCTCACGCGGTCGTTAAAGAGCAGCACGAAGCCCAGGAGGATGGCGGCCGCGAAGGCAGCGGGAAGCCACCAGAACTGCTGCCACTGATCCAGCGAAAGCGCCTGGCTATTTCCCAGGAAACCGTTGTACACGGCCCCCGCCACCT
>CBDUBO010000581.1:0-2032 GCA_965365405.1 uncultured Rhodothermales bacterium
AGTTGGTTGGATGGGGAGATGGTTGGGATGGTTGAGCTTGGCACCAAGCCTTTCTACCAACTACCCACCACAGCGAGCCGCAGGCGAGCGTACTACAAGCCCGCGAAGCGGGCGACTACCAACTACCTACCAATCCATCCGTTCGCCTTGGCCTCTTCGTAGCCCTTGGCGCGCAGAATAGAGGCCGGGTTGTCGAGTTTGCCGTAGCCCCACTCGTTCCACTGGCTGCGGTCGCCGTTGTAGTCGGTGTGGCTCTCGCGCCGCACCACGTCGAGCACATCTATGCCGCGCACCTTTCCCAGGTCAGCGGCCAGCTTCCACGTTTCGGCCTTGGTGAGCGCCATCAGCGGCGTGTGGATCGTCACGCTGCGGTCCAGCGCGAGCGACAGACTGCGCTCCATCGCGTCCACAAAGTCGCGGCGGCAGTCGGGGTAGCCGCTGTAATCAGTCTGGCACATGCCGCCCACCAGATCCGAGATGCCCTGCGTGTAAGCGTAGGACGCGGCAGCGGTGAGAAAAAGCGCGTTGCGGCCGGGCACGAACGCGGCGGGCAGCGCGGGGTCGAGGGCGTGCGGCGCGGACACGTCCACTTCGTGCTCGGTCAGCGCGCTGCCGGAGAGCAGGCCGGTGAGGTCGAGCGTTTTGAGTGGCACGCCGGCCAGCGCGGCGATCTTGCGGGCCTGGTCGAGTTCGACGGCGTGCTTCTGGCCATACCGGAAGGCGACGGCGTGGACGCGGCTGAAGCGCGTGAGCGCCCAGAACAGGCACGTCGTCGAGTCCTGCCCGCCCGAAAAGAGGACGAGCGCCGGGCGGTCCGAAACACTCATGCGGGCTGCGGAGCTACGGCTTTCGGAGGAAGGGCCATGGCGGGCGTGGCGACGGTCACGGCACAGGTGTGCTCGGCAAAGCAGGTGTCGGTTTCCTGCACCCGCACCGTCAACGCGTCGACGCCTGCCTCGGCCAGCCACGCGCGGCCGTGCTGGAGCAGGTACTCCGCCGCGTAACGGGCCACGTTCTCGCTGGTGGAGTCGTAGGGCAGCACGTAGTGCTTCGAGCCCAGCGTTTGCAGCGCGGCGAGCAGCGCCTCGTCGGTCTCGGCCACGAGTGTGGCGTGGTCCCACGCGCTGATGAGCGGCTGGAGGTGCCCTTTCACGTCGTGGAAATCCACCACCATGCCGCGCGCGTCGGGCGTGCCGCTGAGTTCGACGGTGAGCCGGTAGGAGTGACCGTGCAGGTGGCGGCACAGACCACTGTGCCAGGGCAGCCGGTGCGCGCCCTCCCACCGGAAGCATTTGGCGACTTTCATCGGCGAGCAGGTATGTGTGAGAAGCGGGGAGCGCCCAAGCTAAACCGGCCCAAAGGCCGCGTTTGCGGATTTTCGGAAGAAGCGAGGGGCCCGGAATCTGCGTACGCGCTGCGCGTACGCGGCTGTCTCTACCTCAACCCCGCCCCCGATGGCTGACCGCGAAGACGCTCTCGAAACGCTGCTCGAAGAGGCGGCGGACAATACCCGGCGCTCCCTCCAGTACATGGCCTCGCTCGGCATCAGGCCCGAGGGGCGCGTGGGGCTGTTCCTGCCGCCGGACGCGCGGCAGCTCGACATTCACTGCATCCCGTATCCGCACGCCGCCCGCCAGGTGGTGGTGTACGAAACCGAGCCGGGCGAATTCTCTGCCCTGTGCCCCTTCTCGGGCCTGCCCGACTACGGCACCGTCCGCATCGAGTACGTGCCGGGTAGCCACGTGCTCGAACTGAAAAGCCTCAAATACTACCTCATGTCGTGGCGGCAGATCGGTGCGGCGCAGGAGGACATTACGGCCTACCTCTACGAGGACCTCCGCCGCCACCTCGGAGACGCGGCCTACCTCGTCGTCGAGACGGTGTACAACGTGCGCGGCGGCATCAACACGACGTGCGTGGTGGACAGTCGGCAGCAAGCGGCGCTGGGCGGATAGGCCGGGTTTAACACCGCGCCACCGGGGGACGATAACGAGGGCGACGCGCCACGTGCCGGCTGCATAGCCGCCTCCCC
>CBDUBO010000582.1:0-2028 GCA_965365405.1 uncultured Rhodothermales bacterium
ACGAGGTTGATGCCGTTGGCGAGCCACAGCACCCGCATGGCGATGGCGGCGTCGCCCGCGCCCCGGAAAATGGCGTTGATGACGAAAAGGAGCATGACGACGGCGTTGCCGCCCATCATCCACTGCGTGTAGCGGTAGCCTTCTTCCAGCGCCCACGCGTCGGCCCCCATGAGCGCCAGCAGCTCTCGGGCGAAGAACACGCCGCCGAGGGCAAACGGAATGGACGCCGCCACGGCCACGCCGATGGCCTGCACGGCGGTGTCGGCCGCGCCGCTGTGGTCTTTCTCTCCCACACGCCGCGCCACGAGCGCCGTCGTGCCCATCGCGAGCCCGATGGCGACGGCGTACATGAGCGTCAGCACGGACTCGGTGAGTCCCACCGTCGCCACGGCCGACGCGCCCAGAGCGGACACCCAGTACACGTCTACGACGGCAAAGACGGACTCCATGCCCATCTCCAGCATCATCGGGACGGAGAGCAGCAGGATGGCGCGGCCCATGCTGCCCGTGGTGTAGTCGCGCTCCGTACCGCGCAGCGCGTCGGCCAGGTCGCGCAGGAGTTGCCGCAGGGGCGAGCGGGGCGGTAGGGCGACTGCCGCGGGGGCGTCGGTGGGGAATGGTTCCATGAAAGACCGTACGGCGCGCACGGGGCGTGCAGCTTCGGGTGGGGAGGGAGGGGCGGCAGCGGGAATCGTCTGCCATCCGCGGGGCGTCCGTACTGGCTGCGGAAAAGATCGCCCGCGCCGGGTGTCAGCGCCCGGTCACAGGCTGCGGGGCATTTCTTTGTACACCCGCATCAGCCGCTGGGCTTCGCGCACGAGGGTCTCGGCGGCGTCGCGGTGCTTGCGGCGCACCGACAGCGTGACCACCTGCGCGTGCCTGCCGGGGAGGGCTTCGAGCAGGTCGCGCTTTTTGGGCCGCACACTGATCTCGTCAGTCAAAAAGCCGCGCTTGTAGTCCATCTCCACCAGCGCCTTCAACTCGATCTTGACGATCTGGTAGTCGTCCCGGCTGCCGCCTTCAATCCCCTGGCCTACCTCGAACACCAGAAACTCATCTTCCAGGTAGAGCAACCCCCGTATTTCCGTCAGGCCCCAGTCGGAGTCGGGCAGCTTGAACGGGATGCTGTCCATCACGTCCTCCAGGCGGTGCTGGAGGGCTTCGGCAAGGGCAGCGGCGTCGGCGCGGTCGGATCCTTTTACTTTGAACGTGAGCGTGGGCGTGTTGCCGCCCGGCATGCCTTCGAGCAGGTTCAGGGTGCGCGGGTACAGCACGAGCGCCGCGCCAAACGGGTGCCGTTTGAACACGACGTTTTGCACGCCCTCTACGGGAATCTCACGCGCTGCCTGGCCCGAGACCTCCCCCTGCATATCGCGCGTTTCGTAGGCAAACACCAACTGATCTCCGGTGAGGACGAGTTCGCCGGAGACACCGAAGATGCCGGAGGCGAGGTCGGTGATGGAGGGGTCAACGGCGACAGGAACGCTGATTTCGAGGGCAGGCATGGCGAAGGCGTGGCAAAGAACGGCGCTACGACGCGGCAGCAAAGAGGATGCGGACGGGCCTGGCGCGCTACAACTGCATAAACGGCCCGATGATGGGATGCGCCCGCAGCGCCTCGGCCTGGTCGTCGGTGGGGCGCTGCGGGCGGTCGCGCTCGCAGGCGACGAGGCACAGAAAGCCGAGCGCCTCGCCGGCGTCCGCGCGGAACTGGTGCCACGTCATCGGCGGCACGCGCACCAGGTCGAAGGCCCGAACGGGCGTCACTGATTCGCCCACGAGCACGTGCCCCGCGCCGCGCAGCATCATGACGGCGTGGACGTGGGCGTGCCGCTCGAACGTGGAGTACCCACCCGGCGCGATCTCGAAGTAGCGAAGCTGCGCGCCGGCGGCTTCGTCGCCACTAAAAAGCACCTGCCGCGTGATGTCGCGGAAGTGCGTGCCGACGGGCTTGTAGACGAGTGTTTCGACGCCCTCCCAGCTAAAGCCATTCGTCGCGTCGCTGAAAGCCCGGATGTTGGGCGTGGC
>CBDUBO010000583.1:0-2027 GCA_965365405.1 uncultured Rhodothermales bacterium
GCCACATGCTCGGCGGCTACGCCGGCGGCCAGGCCGAGTACGTGCGCGTACCCTATGCCGACGTGGGGCCGTTCAAGATTCCCGACAGCCTCAGCGACGAGCAGGTGCTGTTTCTGACCGACATCTTCCCCACGGGCTACCAGGCCGCCGAAAACTGCGCGATCCAGGAGGGAGACGTGGTGGCCGTGTGGGGCTGCGGGCCCGTCGGCCTCTTCGCCCAGATCAGCGCCCGCCTGATGGGCGCCCGCGTGATCGGGATAGACCGCTTTCCGGAACGGCTGCGCATGGCGCGCGAGTTCGCGGGCAGCGAGGTGCTGGACTATGGCGAGGTGGACGTGTTCGAGGCGCTCAAAGAGATGACCGCCGGGCGCGGCCCCGACGCCTGCATCGACGCCGTAGGGATGGAAGCACACGGCTTCGGCTTTCTGGGCAAAGCCGACAAGGTGCAGCAGGCCCTCAAGCTCGAAACCGACCGCCCGACGGCGCTGCGCGAAGCCATCCAGGCTTGCGGCAAAGGCGGCACCGTGTCCATTCCGGGCGTCTATGGCGGTATCGTCAACCAGCTCAACTTGGGCGCAGCTTTTGGCAAAGGCCTGACCTTCAAGATGGGGCAGACGCACGTGCATGGCTACCTGCCACGCCTGCTGGAGCACATTGAGAAGGGTGACCTCGACCCCAGCTTTATCATCACGCACCGGGTGCCCATCGAAAAGGCTCCGGAGATGTACCAGACGTTCCGCGACAAGCAGAACGACTGCATCAAGGTGGTGCTCGACCCGGCGCTGTCGTGAACCGCACTGCACTCCTCATGGGACTGAGCGGGGTAGCGCTGTGGGGCGCTGCGCGGGCTGCCCGCGCCCGCCGCGCCCTTTCGTTCAGGCACCGCCACGTGCTGATAACGGGCGGCAGCCGGGGCCTGGGGCTCGTCCTGGCCCGGCAGCTTGCCCGCGAAGGGGCGCGGCTGACGCTGCTGGCGCGTACGGAACGCGACCTGGAAAAGGCACGCGCGGCGTTGCAGACCACGTACGGCGTGGACGTGCTCGCGCTGCCGTGCGACGTGCGCAGCCGCGAGGCCGTCGAAGCGGCTGTGGAAAAAGCAGTGGTGCACCACGGCCGGCTCGATGCCTTTGTGCACCTGGCCGGCATCATCGAGGTGGGGCCGGAAGCGCACATGACCGAGCAGGACTACCGGCAGGCGATGGACACGCACTTCTGGGGCGCGTACTACCTCACCGAAGCCACCCGTCCGCACCTGCCGCGCGACGGATCGGCGCGCGTCGGCTACGTTTCCAGCATTGGGGGGCGGGTGGCGGTGCCGCACCTTGCGCCCTATGCCGCCAGCAAGCACGCGCTCGTGGGGTATTCGGACGCCATGCGCAGCGCCCTTGCCGCCGAAGGCATCCGCGTGACGACCATCACGCCGGGGTTGATGCGGACAGGCTCGCATCCGAATGCCTTTTTCAAGGGTCAGCACGAGAAAGAGTACGCGTGGTTCGCTATCGCTGATGCCAGCCCGCTCCTTTCCACGTCTGCCGCGAGCGCCGCCGCGCAGATCGCGGACGCGCTGCGGCATGGCGACCCGGCGCTCACCATCACCCTCCCGGCCAAGCTGCTGGCCGCATTCGAGGAGGTATTTCCGAGCACGACGGGCAGCCTGCTCAAAGCCGTCGCTCGCTTTTTGCCGGGCCGCAGCGGGCCAGGCGGCAACCGCCGCCGGACGGGCTGGCAGAGCTTTTCGCGCGCCGCCCCCAGCATTCTCACCGCCCCCGCCGACGCAGCCGTGGCCGGCAACAACGAGCTACGCGGCCACGCCGATCCGGCGTGAAGAAGCGCTCCGGCGTTGACTCCGCCGCCCGGCCCGTGCTAACATTGTCCCGGCCCGCCCGCATGGCGGAATGGTAGACGCATTCGACTCAAAATCGAATGGCCGCAAGGCCGTGGGGGTTCGAGTCCCTCTGCGGGTACAAAAGGCAAAACCCTCCGAGGCATCGAGCTTGCGGAGGGTTTTCGCTTTCCTGACGGCGCAG
>CBDUBO010000584.1:0-2022 GCA_965365405.1 uncultured Rhodothermales bacterium
CGGACAGGTCTTCGGGGTCGTTCTGCGGGATGCCGTTGATGGAGACGGCCACGCGCCGCTCGTCGAAGCCGCGCAGGCGCAGGTAGGTGTAGCCGACGCCGTTGCCGTTTTCGGAGTAGTACGTCACCGACGGCTGCGTGCCGAGCAGCACAGGCAGGTCTTTCACGTCCGGCAGCCTTTCGAGGTCGCGCGCCGAGACGTTCGTAGCCGTAATGGGGGCCAGGCCCACGGAGGCCCGGCCGGCAGCCACCACCACCTCGTCGGCACTGAGGGCGAGCGTGGGCAGCGCGGCGTCGAGTGTTTTGGTTTCTCCCTGTGCCAGCACCACAGCCGTTCGATACGGTGCACGGCCTACGAACGAGAACACGGCAACGTAGCGGCCCGGCGTGGGCGGGCGCAGCGTGTAGCGCCCATCAGTGCCCGCCGCCGTGCCCGCCCGCTGCACCTGCGAGCTCTCATCGAGCAGCACAACGGTGGCCCCGGCAAGGGGCTCGTTTCCATCCCCCACGATGCGACCGGTGAGGGTCTGCGCCGGGAGGGTGGCGGGAAGAAGAAACGCGGCGAAGAGCGCGAAACGGCGGAGCATGGCAACGGCAGGGTTGAGGGATGGTCAACGTCCTGCAAGGATGCACGCTGCGCGCGGCGCCGCCCACGCAGCTACCGCCCGCCTGATTCCCTATCGCCGGCATTACCCGGTTCAGGTTCCAAGGGTGTGTTCTCAGCCCGTGGTTCTACGGGCACCCCTACAGGCTATGATGCCACCAAACTAATGGTCGCCGCAGCAGCTGAACAGCGTGACGGCACCTGCGCAGGCAATCTTCACCGAAACGTGATGGGCCTCAGCGCAGCAGGGCCGCCACGTCCGGGTGTTGCAACAGGGGCCGCAGCGCTTCGTCGGCCTCGATGGTGCGGGCGTCGAGCACGCCGAGGGTGAGGCCGCGCACCAGGACGGAGGCCGCAGCGTCACGCTCGTTCTGGGCGATAAAGATGCGGGCAAGTTGAACGTAGCCGCCGGGAAGCGCCGGGTCCTGCCGGAGCGCGATGCGCGCGAACGCCTCGGCACGGTCGAGCCAGCCCAGTTCGGCGGCGTTCCAGGCCAGGCGCACGTGCAGCGCGGCGTCGTTGACGGCCTGCCCCGAAACACGGTCGAGGGCGGCGCGAGCCTCCGCCTCGCGCCCGTCGAGGCGGGCCGCCTCGGCCACGAGCAGGAGCGCTTCGGCATCGCCGGCCAGCTCTACGGCGCGGCGGGCGTCCACGAGCGCGTCGGCGGGCTTGCCCATACCCAGCAGCACGTGCGCCCGCAGGCGGCGGGCTCCAGCGTGGTCGGGGTGGCGGGCCAGCACGCGGTCCACGCGGGCTTTTGCTTCGAGAAGGCTGCCGCCGCTGCGCCACGCCAGTTCGGCCCGGTGCAGCTCGCGGCTCACGTCCGTGCTGACCTCGGTGGTGACCCTGCCCTGTCCATAGGTGGGGACAACCGCGCCGCTCGTGGCGAGCAGGACGGCCCAGAAAGCGGCGAAAAGGCGTAAGTTGATCATGCTACATGGCCTACCGGCCCCAGTCCCAAAGATCGTTCCCTCCTCTTCTGCCGTGCAACCCGCGCCGCCCGAAGCCCTTCCCGACTGGCTTGTCCAGATGCTGTCCGCGCTCGAAACAGACGCGCTGGGCCACGCGCTGCGTTACCACGCCCGGGCGGCTTCGACCAACACGCTGGCGGCGGCGTGGGCACGCGAAGGGGCTCCCGAAGGCGCGTGCGTCGTCACGGACGATCAGTTTGCAGGGCGCGGACGGGCAGGCCGCACGTGGCTCGCCGAGCCCGGTGCGAACCTGACGTTTTCGCTCGTCGTCCGCCCACGCCTGCCGCGCGCCGAGTGGGCCCTGGCTGGACTGGCGGCTGCCGTGGCCGTGGCGCGCACCTTCGAACACTTCGCGCCCGGTGTGTCCACGGCCGTCAAGTGGCCCAACGACGTGCTGTTGGGGGGGAAGAAAGCCGCCGGACTGCTGCTCGAAACCACCCGCGCCGAC
>CBDUBO010000585.1:0-2021 GCA_965365405.1 uncultured Rhodothermales bacterium
CGGAAACGTATCCGGGCGTGGTGGGTAGCGCAACGTGAACTCCGTGCATAGATTCGGGCGAGGGCGCTTTCCGACCTGCACCACCAGCCTGCGAGGGCATCATGGCTTACCCGCAACGCTTGCAACGCCTCCTGGTGTTGGGAATGCTCTGCGCGGTGGCAATGCCGGCGGCAGCGCAGCGGCCCTTCCGCAGCTACGATCCTTTTTACCGCAACGAGTCGGCCCGGCGGCCTTTTTACGACGGCTTCGCGCTTACCGGCGAGGTGTCGTACCGCGCCATCGGAGAACTGCAAGGCGAGGCGCCCACGCTTGATGCCAACCCGCTCGGCCTGGCCCTCCGCCTCGACTACGAGTTGAGCGACCACCTAGACGTAGGGGCCATCGTGGACGCTTCGGGCGCGGGCCGCACGCTGGCGTGGAGCTGGGTGGTGCTTACCTACCACCGCTCGCTCGACTACGACGACTACGCCTTCCGCCTCGCCCTCGACCCCTCCTCCGACGGGCGCGTCGGCTTCCCGCAGGCCGATCTGGCATTCGTGGCTTCCAGCCTGCTCTCGCCCGTCTTCTCGTCCGACTTTGCCATCGGCGTGCGGCGCGTGCAGCGCGGCTACCGGCAGTACCTGCCCCTCGACCCCACCGAGCCTGTGGACGACGTGCTGCCTCCTGCCACGCCGCGCACCTACGAGGTAAGCTACAACCGCGCCTTTGGCTGGGAAGTGCACCTGATGATGAACTACAGCCTGCACCTCTCGCCCTCCGGCACGAAGTTCTACGCCGGCCTCGTGGCCGACCGGGGCCAGTACGAAGTGCACCAGATGCTGTCGGGTGAGGTGGTGCCCGGCGCTGAAGCCGCTGCCGCTGCAAACCTGACGGATACGATGCAGCAGGTGCGCGAAGACTACCGAGGCGGTGTGCTGTGGCTGCGGCCCGGCTTCGAATACAGCCGACCCGCCTTCCGGCTGACGCCGTTTCTCAACGTCCCGCTCGTGCAGTGGACGCCCGAAGGCCACCCCCGCGCCCGCCCGCACCTGGGCGTCTCGCTCATGCTGCGGTGACGGGAGTGGGGAATGTCGAGTCCCGAACGTCGAATGCTTGTTCTGATGCACTCGACATTCAGCACTCGTAACTCGACACTTCCAGGATGCTCGTCGCCATCGTCTCCGACACGCACGGATACTTTCACCCCGCGCTGCCCACGTACCTCCAGGACGCCGACCTCATCCTGCACGCCGGCGATATCGGCGACGCGGCGATTCTCGACAAACTTGAGGCCCTCGCCCCCACGCGGGCCGTGTGGGGCAACATCGACGGGGCGACGCTGCGGCGGCGTGTGCCCGAACACCAGCAGTTCGAAGCGGGCGGTGTCCGCTTCTGGATGACGCACATCGCCGGGCGGCCCGGGCGGTGGCAGCGCGGCATGGGCACGGCCCTCAAAACCGACCCGCCCGACGTGTTCGTTTGCGGCCACTCGCACATTCTTCAGGTCGAGCGCGTGGCAGGGCTGGGCGGGATGCTCTTCGTCAACCCCGGCGCGGCGGGGCAGCAGGGCTTCCACCGCGTCAAGACGTGCGTGCGCCTGTTCGTGGAGAACGGCAGGCCGCAGCGCGCCGAAGTCGTCCACCTGGACGAGTAGCGCGCCGAGCCACGTACGCAGTGTAGGAAGCCCGCGTGGTTGGTACCAGTGCCGTATAGCGTGGGGCAGGTTTGTCGTAGGTTAAGGGCACAATCCCAAAGCTTCCGTCCATGCGTTTGTTCGCCCTCCTGCTGCTTCTGACGCCTGTCCTCACGCACGCACAGTCCGCCGTGCGTGCGCCTGAACTGAACGCCTACATCGCCCAGGTGCGCGATGCCTTCGAGGTGCCCGGCCTGGCGCTCGCCATCGTCAAAGACGGGCAGGTGGTGGTGGCCGAGGGCTACGGCGCGCGCAGCCTGCGTGGGCCTGGCGTGGTGGACGCGCACACGCGCTTCGGCATCGCCTCCAACACCAAGGCCTTCACCGCCACCGCCCTCGCCCTGCTCGT
>CBDUBO010000586.1:0-2016 GCA_965365405.1 uncultured Rhodothermales bacterium
CCCTCAAGGGTCACGTTGACACCGGGGACGGGCAGACGGGTACCGCGCTCTATCACCTTCCCCTCGACAGTTCCGACCTGAGCGGAAACCATAGCAGGGGCAAGAAACAGAACCAGGCCCATCAGCGCGTAGCGGAGAAAGCTTCTCATAACACGTTGGAAAGGATGGTGGATGGATGGGTGCGCGAAACGATCAGCAGACGCGAGCGGCCGGGCGGGTGGGAAGGGTGCCGGCCAGCGTTCGCAGGCTTTCACGCAAATATTAAAATAGGGCCTCACTGTGTTAATGCAGCGGCCCTATCGCTCAATCGTTTGTCGGCTCGGCCCAACAGTCGGGAAATACCGCCGAGCAGTACGCCGGGCACCGTGCTGTGCCCTCGCGCGTACGGCGAGGCCTTACCGCCCTGCCCATGCCCACTGCTTCTGCCGCCGCTGCCCTCAACCATTCCCTTGACGGGCGCTTGCAATGCGGCGTGCCCCTCGCACCCTACACCACCTTCCGCATCGGTGGCCCGGCGGACTACTTTTTCGAGGCCCACTCGGCGGACGACCTGGCCCGTGCCATCACGGCGGCGCGCGCGCTGGACGTGCCGTTCTTCCTGCTGGGGCTGGGGGCTAACATCCTCGTGGGCGACCGGGGTTTTCGCGGCCTCGTCATCCGCAACGCAGCCCGCCACGTGCACGTGGACGCTACTGCGCTGACGCTAACGGCAGAAAGCGGAGCCGTCGTGTATCCGGACGTTATCAACACTGCTGTGGACGCCGGCCTTTCAGGGCTCGAACACTACGTCGGCATCCCGTCTACCGTAGGCGGTGCGCTGTGGCAGAACCTCCACTTCCTCTCGCCGCCACCCGAGCGCGAGCGCACGATGTTCATTGCCGAGGTGGTCGAAAGCGCCGAACTGCTCACCGCCGAAGGCGAGCGCCGCGTGGTGGGCGTGGACTACTTCGACTTCGGCTACGACTACTCGACGCTTCACGTCCGCCCCGACGTGGTTTTGTCGGCTACGTTCCAGCTCGTGCCGGGGGATCGGGCGCGGATGCACAGCATCATGGAAGCCAACCTGGCGTGGCGGCGCGAGCGCCACCCGCCACTCGAATCCGAACCCAGTGCGGGCTCCATCTTCAAGAAGATCGAAGGCATCGGCGCGGGCCGTCTCATCGACGGTTGCGGCCTCAAAGGCACGCGCCTGGGCGGTGCCGAGATCACCACTCGCCATGCCAACATCATGATCAACCGGGGCGGGGCCACCGCTGCCGACGTGCAGGGTCTCATCCGGCACGTGCAGGCCACCGTCGAGCGTGAAACGGGTTACCGGCTGGAGCCGGAGATCGGCTTCGTGGGCGAGTTCGACGCGCCGAGGGCAATGGGTAGTGCGTAGTGGGCGGCGCCCGCGCCGCTCGCTCGTTGCAGGTGGAATGGCCCGGCGGCAAACCCCACAACCCACAACAAGCCCGCGACGCGGGCGTACGTCCGCTCTCCGTTCTCATCCAAAGCCCCCTTTCGACATGGCTTCCGAATACGCCAACCCGGACGTGCTCGTCTCCACCCAATGGGTGGCCGAGCACCTGGACGACACCAGCAACATCCGACTGGTCGAGTCCGACGAAGACCTGCTGCTCTATGAAACCGGTCACATCCGCAACGCCGTCAAGGTGGACTGGATGAGTGACTTGCAGGACGGCGTCGTGCGCGACTACGTGGACAAGGAGCGCTTTGCCCGGCTCTGCGAGGAGCGCAGCATCGGCAACGACACGACGGTCGTTTTCTACGGCGACAAGAGCAACTGGTGGGCGTGCTACGCCTTCTGGGTGTTCCGCCTTTTCGGCCACGAGAAGCTGAAGATCATGGACGGCGGGCGCAAAAAGTGGATAGACGAGGGGCGTCCGCTCACCAAAGACCGCCCACTCTTTCCCAAGACCACCTACACCGCGAGGATGCCCGACCCCAGCATTCGCGCTTTCCGCGACGAGGTGCTGCACTTTTCCGACATGGGCGGCCAGCTCATCGACGTGC
>CBDUBO010000587.1:0-2010 GCA_965365405.1 uncultured Rhodothermales bacterium
CCCCTGGCCTTTGGAACCGGAATCCAACGCTCTATCCAGCTGAGCTACAAGCGCGTAGGGGTCAAAGTACGGCCCGGTGCGCGGGCGCGTCAATGCTGGCAGCCCTCTCTGTCGTAATCTCACACGTCCCTCTGAAGATGCCGCGCGTCCCGCCCGACGGCCTTCCGCCCGAGCAGGAAGCGGACGCCGAGGAGATCCGGCTGGCCCAGCAGTTTACCACCGATCCGGCGGGCGGCTACCGGGCGCTGCTCGACCGCTACTCTCCGGCGATGCTGCGCATGGTGCGGCGCTTTTTCCGAGACCAGGACGAGGTGATGGAGGTGTACACGAGCGTCTGCGAGCGCTTGCAGGCGCAGGATTACGCGGCCCTGAAGCGCTTTACCGCAGGTAGCGCCGTCATGCCGTGGCTGAGCGTCGTCGTGGCGAACGCTGCCCGCGACCGGATGCGGCGCACGCGCCCCCCCTCGATTCCGGACGGGCTGCGCGGCAAGCTGAGCGCGCTCGAACAGGTCGCCTACCGCTACCACTACCGGCAGCGCATGACGGAGGAGGAAATTGCCGAGGCGGCGAGCTACCGTCTGGGCACGCCCGTCACCCCGCGCGACGTGCAACTTGCCCTCGAACGCATCCGCGCACTGCTCGGGGAAACCCGGCGCTGGCGCTTGCTCGACCTCATCGCCCTGCGCAGCCGCGCCGTATCGCTCGACACCCTCATCGAGATGGGCCTCGAATCGGGCGACTGGGTAGGGGAGGCGCCTCCCCTGCCGATAGAGCGCAAAGAGGAGCTACGCCTGCTGGCCGAGGCCGTGGAGGCGATGGAGCCCGAAGATCAGCTGCTGCTACAGCTTCGCTTCGAGCAGGACCTGTCGGCCCCGCAGATTGCCGAGATTATGGGCTACCCGAAGTACAGCTACGTATATACCCGCCTGCGCACGGTGCTGGAGCGGATGCGCAAGCTTCTCGATCCGCATCGACTCTGATGCGGCACACCCACCTTCCGTGATTGCCATGTCTGCCGAAGCGCCTGTTTTACCGCCCTCCACCCCTTCTGCTGCCCGTGTCCTCGTGCTGGGCGTGCTGGCGCTGGGGCTCGCTTTCGTGCTCTACCAGGTGGCCAGCGGCATTGCCCTCGTCGTGCTGCTCGCGGCGCAGGGCGTGGGGCTGGCTGAACTGCTCGCGGTGATGCAGACGGGTCTGGTGGACTATCCCTACACGGCCCTCGTTGCCAACGCGGTGGGGCAGGGCGTCGGGCTGGTGGGCGTCGCGTTCGGGGCCGCCCGGCTGACAGGGCCCACGGTACGCGATGCGCTGAGTGTGCGCCGCCCCGCGCCCACCGCGCTCGTGGTGGCCGCGCTGGGAGCCCTCTGCCTGGTGCCGCTCGTGCAGGCACTCAGCGACCTCAACCGGCTGCTGCCCATCCCCCCGTGGCTGGCCGAATTGGAAGCCTCCCAGATTGCCCTTCTCGAAGCCGTGCTGGCGCGTCCGGGCGGCTGGCTCTTCAACCTGCTGCTGCTGGCCGCCGTGCCTGCCGTGTGCGAAGAAGTGCTGTTCCGGGGCTGGTTCCAGCACTACGTCGGGCGGGTCGTGAGCGCCGGGGCCGCCATCGCGCTTTCGGGCGCGCTGTTCGGGCTGTTCCACCTCAGGCCCACCCAGTTGCTGCCGCTCGTGCTGCTGGGCTGCTATCTGGCCTACGTCGTCTGGCGCACGGGCAGCCTGTTCACAGGCATAGTCGTGCATTTCCTCTATAACGGCCTGCTCGTGCTCGTCGCGCCTTACATCGAAGGCGGCGTCGGCAGCGATGGACCCGCTTTTCCGCTCTGGACGGTCGGGCTGGGGCTGGCAGGCTTCGTGGCTTTGATGTTCTGGTTACAAAGGCGAGGGGGGCGCACCGTGTCGCCCGTTTCTGTCAGCACCGGGGCGTATCCTGCTGCTCACTCACCTCAACCGCAACCGCATGACGGATAGACCCAATATCGAAGGCTGGGTAGCCATCTTCACCGCCGGCACCGA
>CBDUBO010000588.1:0-2010 GCA_965365405.1 uncultured Rhodothermales bacterium
AGACCGGACTGTGGAGCAGGTGGCGGCGTGGGCCCGCCAGGCCGAGGCCACCCGCCGCCCCCTCCTGGTGAGCCACCCACTTTTCCACTACTTCAACAACCGCGCACCCGGGGACTACCCCGCCGGAGCCGCCCCCGTGCTCGGCCCCTCCGTGGACACCGCCCGCGTGGGCACCTACGTCGTCTGGGACAGCCACTACTCCTACCGCCCCAACGTCCGCCCCGACGACGTGTCCTACGAAACCCTCCTGGCCGACACCGCCCGCTTCCGGCTCGTGCGCGAGCCGTTCATCTCCTCCGACGAGCGCTTCGGCGTGTTCGTGTTCGAGGTCGTAGGGGCCCGTCCGGCAGCGCAGTAGTACCGTCTGCGGTAACGATTTGACGGGTCAGAGGCATTTCTGGCAGCGGGTAGCAACCTTTACGTGTAGTTTCGGTGAAGACACGAGGTAACCGGCTGTCAGCCCGAATGCATGGAAGTACACCTCTACGATCCGCAACTGATAGACCACGATCTGTGGGAAGAGGCAGACTGGTACGGACTGGGCTACCTTTTCGACCGGACGCAGCAGGAGCCGCCGCGCGTGGGGCCGTTGTTTCGCAACGCCCAGCACGGGCGGGAGATTTTCGAACGGTGGCGCCGCCGCCTGGGGAACACCGACCATCACGAGGCGCTGCGCTTCGTGCTCGTGCCTGGCGCCCTGGCCGCCGCGCCGGATCGCTACGCCGTCTTGCTCTCCACGATGCCCGAAGGCGTGGCCCGGCTGGCCGCCTCAGAGGGGCAAGGGGACGTGGGCTACGTCGTCACGCGCACGCGGGTGTGCCACCTGCCCGGCCCACCCAGCCCGTTTCTGCTCACGCTGCGGCAGTACGCCGAACAGGGGCAACCCTACTTGCTAACCCCGTTCGTCGAGCGTGACGACCACACCCTCGACCCGATTCCCAACCTGTCCATTCTCAAACGACGCCTCGAAGTGCGCCCCGCCGCCGACATCGCCCCGGATGAGCCCGACGCCGCCGTTTTCCAGTAGGGCAGCGGACACGGCGACGCCACCGGGCTATCTTGACCACCTCGCTGCTTCTCTCTGCTGCCCATGCGTTTTCTGCTGCTCCTGCTGGCCCTGGCCTCTGCGGCCGGCCCGATCCGCGCCCAGGTGAGCGCGGCGGACAGCGCGGCCATCCACGCCGCCGCCCTCGACTACGCCCTGGGCTGGTACGGCGGCGACGCCGACCGCATGGCCCGCGCCCTCCACCCGGCCCTCGCCAAGCGCATCGTCCACGACACCGACAGCCTGTCCGTCCTGCGCGACATGGATTTCGAGAACCTCGTGGAGGCCACGCGGCAGGGCAACGGCACCCGCACCCCCGATGCTGCCCGCCGCGCCGACGTGCGCCTGCTCGACACGTTCGGCAACGCCGCCGTGGTGCGGCTGGACATGGCCGGCTGGGTGGATTACCTCCAACTGGCCCGCTGGAACGGCGGGTGGAAAATCGTCAACGTGCTGTGGGCACTGCGGTAGCGCCCCCGTTCACGGCTCGCCCCCGCGGCCTCTTCACGTCCGGCTGGGAAGTGCGGGAAGGCGATGCGCTGCGCGCTGTCGTCCACCTGTCGTCGTGGCGCGAGCGGGCGCGGCTCGAACTGGTGGACGATGCCGAGACGCTGGAAATGTCGCGCGAGGGGGTGGCGAGCGGGGCGTTCCGGCTGCTGCGCGACGGCCAGCCCATCGTGCAGGCCCGCAAGCCGAGCGCGTGGCGCAGCGCCTTCGTGATCGAGATGGAGGGTGCCACACTTCACCTCCGCCCGGACTCGTGCTTCCACAGCGGGTTCACGCTCTACGCGGGCGCGCAGGCGGTGGGGCGTATCCAGCGCACGGGCACGTTTCGCCGCAGCGCGACGATTGATCTGCCGACCGACTGGCCTCTGCCACTGCGCATGTTCGTGTTCTGGCTCGTCCTCGTCATCTGGAGCCGCGACGCCTCGGCGGCAGCCAGCAGTTTTCCGGGCTGAACGATA
>CBDUBO010000589.1:0-2008 GCA_965365405.1 uncultured Rhodothermales bacterium
CGGGGATGCCCTGGATGCCGTAGCGCGCGGCAAGCTGCGGGTGCGCGTCCACGTTGATCTTGACGAGCCGCCACGCGCCTTCGCTCGCCTTCGCCAGCTTCTCCAGCGTGGGGCCGAGCACGCGGCACGGCCCGCACCACGGCGCCCAGAAGTCCACCAGCACCGGCTTGCGGCGGCTCACTTCGAGCACCTCTGCTTCGAAAGAAGGCATGGGCGTCAGGAGGCTACGTTGGCCCCGGCAGCGGCGAGGGCCTCGAAGCCGCCCACGTTGTAGGCTTTTTCAAAGCCCATCTCCTTCATGCGCCGCGCCGCCTGGCCGCTGCGGTTACCCGACCGGCAGTACAGGTAGTACGTCTGCTTGCGGTCGAGCGCGTCCACACGGGCGGCGAAATCCGGGGCCAGCACGTCCACGTTGTCGGCCCCGTCGAGGTGGCCGGCGGCGTACTCGGCAGGGGTACGCACGTCCAGCACCACGTCGCCGGGCTGTTGCTGCGCGAGAAAATCGGAGGGGGTGAGGGTGTCGGAGGAGCCCATGAGGGTACGTAGAAAGGAAAGCATGGCAGAAGGTAACGTCGGAAAGCGTACTTCGGCAGGGGCGCGCTCAGATGGGCACCGCCCCGTACCTGAAAAGCACGCAACACACCTGCGGCTGGGCGGGTTCATCCTCTCGATCTGACGACGCCGCCTTCCATCGCCCCATGAAAATCGCCCTTGCTCAGACCAATCCCACCGTCGGCGACCTTGCCGGCAACTGCCGCCAGATTCTCGACGCGGCCCGCCGCGCCCTCGCTGCTGGCGCCGAACTCGTCGTGTTCTGCGAACTGTGCGTGACCGGCTACCCGCCTCAGGATCTGCTCGACAACCCGACGTTCATGGACGAGGTGGAGCGGGCGCTTGCCCTGCTCGAAAGCGAGTTACCTCCGCAGATCGGCACCATCGTGGGGGCGCCCGTGCGCAACCGCGCGGCCGTGGGCAAACGCCTCTTCAACACGGCCATTCTGTTCGGAGACGGACGGCGTGTGGCGACGGTGCAGAAGCGGCTGCTTCCCACCTACAACGTCTTTGACGAGTACCGCTACTTCGAGCCCGGCCCGCCGCAGCAGCCTGTCGCGTGGCGCGGCCTGAAGCTGGGACTGCACGTCTGCGAGGACATGTGGAATAACGAGGACTCGGCGCCGTATCACCTCTATGCTGCCGACCCCGTGGCCGACCTGGCCGCGCAGGGCGTGGACGTATTCGTCAACCTGAGTGCGTCGCCGTTCTCGGTGGACAAGCGCGAGGAGCGCACGGACGTGATCGCGGCCATCTGCCGCACCTACGGTAAGCCGTTCGTGTTCGTCAATCAGGTGGGGGCCAACACCGAACTCGTCTTCGACGGCGACAGCCGCGTGCACGGCGCCGACGGCACGATGCGCGTCTGCGCGCCGTCTTTCGAGGAAGCGCTCGTTTTCTGGGACACGGACAGCGATGCGCGCTGCACCGATCCGGGGCGCGAACGCACCGAGAGCCTCTACCAGGCCCTCGTGCTCGGCATCCGCGACTACGTGCAGAAGTCGCCTTTCTTTACCAAGGCGCTTGTCGGCCTCTCGGGCGGCATCGATTCGGCGCTCACAGCGGCGCTGGCCGCAGAAGCGCTCGGCCCCGACCGCGTGGTGGGCGTGACGATGCCCTCGCGCTATTCGTCCGAGGGTTCGGTGGCGGACTCGCGGCAGCTGGCCGCAAACCTGGGCATCGCCTTCCACCACGTCCCCATCACGCCTGCCGTCGCGGCCTTTGACGGAATGCTGGCCGGTCTCTTCAGCGGCACCGCTCCCGGTGTGGCCGAGGAGAACGTGCAGAGCCGGGTGCGCGGCGTGACGCTCATGGCGCTCTCGAACAAGTTCGGCTACCTGCTGCTCTCGACGGGCAACAAGAGCGAACTGGCAGTGGGCTACTGCACGCTCTACGGCGACACCAACGGCGGCCTGGCCGTGCTCTCGGACGTGTTCAAGACGGACGTGTACCGCCT
>CBDUBO010000590.1:0-2008 GCA_965365405.1 uncultured Rhodothermales bacterium
TGCCCGTGCGGCCTTCCGAGGCGTCGGCAAGGGCGGCGCGCAGGTCGGTGGGCGCAAACGTGACGCCCGTGAGGTAGCGCGACAGGGTGCCGTCCGGCTGGACGAACATGAGCGCGGCGGGATGGGCGTACTGCCCGGAGGCCTCGTCCCAGCGGTAGTTGAAGCCGACGGCGTCGGCCAGGCGCAGCACGTTCTCCCCACCACCTGACAGGAAGTGCCAGCCCGCCTCGGCTTCAGGCCGATCCAGCGACTGGAGCTGACGCGCCTTCTGGCGCACCGCCTGCTCCTTCGTCTCCGATGGGTCGAAGCTGACCGTGACGATGGTGAAGTCATCACCCGGCATCTGCGGAATCTCCTTCAGCCCCCGCGTGAACCCGTCGAGGATGAGGCTGCACAACATCGGGCAGTCGTAGTAGACGAGGTTGAGGATGACAGGCTTCCCTTCTGCGAAGTAGTCGCCGAGCCGCACCGTCGCGCCCGCCTCATTCGTGAACGTCAGGCCGAGCGGCAGCTTCTGGCCGATGTGGTTTTCGAGCCCCACGCCCTCGGTGCCGGGTACGGGCTTGCCCGCAATCTGCCCCGTCGCCACGCCCGAAGGCCCGGCGGCGAGCAGCACGAGAAAAGCCAGCCACACGCGGCACATGTACATGTAAAACAGGACGTTAAAGTAAGGCGCTCAACGGCCCCTGAAAATAGGCAGTTCCTCTGACAGCGTCGTGTCGCGGGCGGTTCGCGCCTCGTTGGACATCAGCGTAATCACGCGGTCGATGGGGACGCGGTACACCCCTTCGGCATCGCTGAGGACTTCGTACTGGTTCAGGCTGCGGGCGGCAGCGGACTCCACTTCTTCGAGGTCCGGATAGCCCGAAAAGCCCACGGCCTGCACAAGCGTCTGCTCGCGCACCGTCGTATTCCAGTTGAACAGCAGCACGATGATGAGCGCGAGCGCTACCATGATGCCCAGTGTGAGGCCCAGAATCTGCGCCGACTCGACGCCTTCCGGCTCCACACCCAGGTTGTTGGCCTGCTCGGCAGCGGCTTCGCTGCCCGTGGCCTCCACGACGGCCTCTGCGCCGGCGGCCTTGATCAGATCGGCGGCTGGGCCGAGAGAATCCTTGGGCTCCTCTTCGGTCTGCGGGGCATTCTGCCGTTCGCTCGGCGTGAGCACGATAAAGCTCTCGATGTGCTCGCCCGGGCTTTCGACGCCTCCGGCCTGCGCGAAAACGCGCCAGTAGAACGTCTCCCGGTCTTCGGGCAGCACATCGTGCACGCGCAGCCGCGTTTCGCCTCCTGCCGATTCTTCGAACACCACATCCGTGAACTCCGGGGTGCGCGAGATCTGTACGACGTACGCCTGTGCGCCCGCCACCGGCTCCCACTCCAGCGTTACGTCTCTCCCTATCACCGACATCTCGCGCTGCGGGAAGACGAGCACGGGATCGGGAAGCGCGCGGTTTTCCAGTTGCTGAGCCATAAGCGTAGAGCGGGTGCCGGGTGGACAACGCCGCCGGCACCCGTGGGGTCGAACAGGGAGGTGAAAGAGCGTCGAAATGCTTTCAGCAAAAACTGAAAGCTCTCAAATGTTCTGGAAGGCCAGCGATTGGGGCAGGCGCGGATCGTTGACCGGCACCAAGCTGTGCCGCCCGATGCGGAACAGGAACAGGCTCACGAACACGCCGAAGAGCCCCAGCCAGCACGTCAGGTCGAGCCAGCTGAACGTGGCCGCCTCGGGGTGGGTCATCGAAAGGGCCGGCAGGGCCAGCCAGTGCAGGTCGAACCACTGCATGATGAAGAACCACACGGCCATGATGGCCAGCAGGGCCGTCGAGCGCTTGGCGGCGCGGGGCAGCAGGATGAGAAACGGCAGGATGAAGTGAAGCGCCAGAAGCGCGGCGCTGTGGTAGCCCCATCCGTGCGTGAGTCGGTGCTCGAACCAGATGGTTTCCTCCTTCAGGTTGGCGTACCAGATGAGCATGTACTGCGAGAACGCGATGTAGGCCCAGAACAC
>CBDUBO010000591.1:0-2007 GCA_965365405.1 uncultured Rhodothermales bacterium
AAGGGCAACCTGAGCGTGCTGCTCCAGGTCGAGAACATCTTCGACGCGCAGATCCACTACGGCGTGTACAACGACACGGGCCGCGCCGACGAATCCGTGACGATGGAACTCTACCGCCGGGGCGGAGGCACCACGGTGCGCGGCGTCAACTCGCTCGAAGAGTATTACATCAACCAGGATCGCTTTTCCTCGCCCCGCCGGGTAACGGTCGGGTTGCAATACAACTTCTGACGGAATGGCCTCGCGCCGCCGCTGCTACGGCTTTTCGATGAAAGACATGACGTGCCCGAATCGTATTCAGGATGCGCTCCGGTGGACGGTGGCGGGGCTGCTGGCCCTGACCGTGCTGGCAGGCCCGCGGGAGGCAAAGGGGCAGGAGGGGACGACCATCCCGCCAAGCTACCGCGGCACCGCCAACGCCGTCGCGCGCGGCGTGCTCGACGGCAACCTGCTGGAGACCAACTTCCGCAACCACGGCGAATACTCGCGCTGGAACGACATCCCGTGGGGGGTTTATCCGCGCACCATCGGCGGGCGGCACATCGACGGCATTGGCGTCGTGGTGGCAGGGCTCGTGCGCGGCGAGCGCGCCAAGTGGGCGGGGCCGCCCTACAACTTCTGGCCCGCAGGCACGCAGGACACGCTCATCAACCCTGTCGCCATCAACTACCGCGACGCGGGCAAGAAGATCGGCCCGACGGGCGACCTCTGGGGCTGGCTGCCGCTCAGCGGCTTCCACAACGACCTCCGGCGCAACCCGCAGACGGGGCAGCGCGAGCCCACGCCCGCCCTCAGCGACGATCCGACCTCGTGGCCCGACCGCTGGCCCGACCGCCTCACCGAAGAGGACGCCGGATGGGCCGGCCAGTGGAATGGCATGTTCGGCAAGGGCGTCTTCAGCGCCGACTTGGAGGCCTATTACGTCATGGACGACCTGAGCGACCGCGAGTACCACATAGACCGCACGCGGGGCCGCCCCTTCAGCAACTACGGCGTCTTCTACCCTGACCCCGCCGACTCGACAATGGGCGGGTTGGGCCTCCAGGTCTCCGTCCGCACGCTTCAGTGGGCCAACGTGCTGGCCGAGGACGTGGCCTTTCTCCTCTACCGCATCACCAACATCGGGCAGACGAAGTACGGCGAGGTGATCAATCTGCCGCAGGGGCCCACCAAAACGGGCCTCTACTTCGCCCAGTTCGTGGACTACGGGCTCGGCAACGAGGAAGGCGACGAGATGGCCGCCTTCGACCCGCTCCAGGACGTGGTGTACGGCTGGGACATCGACGGCATCGGGCAGCACCAGACGGGCGGCACCTACAAGCTTTCCTACACCGGCTTCGCCTTTCTCGAAAGCCCCGCCGACGACAGCGATGGGCAGGACAACGACGAGGACGGCATGACCGACGAGTCGCGCTTTTCGGGTCCGGGCATGGAGATCCGGGGCCAGGAAAACATCCGTGCGCAGGTGATGGCGCGCTACAACATGGCCCGCTTCGAAGCCAAGTACGGACGCCTCGAAGACCGCCCGGCCTTCCGCGCTGGCGTGTGGTGGACAGGTGACGAGAACCTGGATTGGGTGGGCTTCAACGACGCCAACGGCAACGGCCGCTACGACCCCGGCGAACTCGTCAACGACGACTACGGCCGCGACGGGCTGGGGCCCTTCGACTTGGGTTACCCCGGCCCCGATCAGGGTGAGGCCGACGGCATCCCGACGATCCGCGAGCCCAACTTCGACGAGAACGACGTGGACGAGAGCGACCAGATCGGTCTGACGGGCTTCGAACTGAGCGCACGCCCCGTGTTCGAGAGCGGCGACAACCTGCGCGACGACACGTGGATGTGGGATCGCATCAAGCGCTCCCAGTTCGAACTCGGCACCAAACCCGCCAGCCAGCTTGCCAACGTCGAGCCGTTCTTCTCCTTCTCTTCGGGCCCCGTCACGCTCGGCCCCAACGAGACGGACTTTTTCTCGACCGCGTGGGTGTTCGGGGCCAACCTGCCCGA
>CBDUBO010000592.1:0-2005 GCA_965365405.1 uncultured Rhodothermales bacterium
AGCTGGTCGCGGGTGAGCGGGGTGTCCATGCGAAAACGAGGTGGTGAGTACAGGAGGCGACCTCTGAAAATACCCATCGGCGCCTCAGCGTGCGAGCGTCTGCGCCGCTGGCTCAGGCTGCCGTAGGGGCTTTTGTTCGTGCCTGCCGTGCCGCAGACGCCACAGGCACGTCCGCACCGTAGGCGGGTGCAGCACGAACTGCGACGCCGCTAAGGGGCGTGCCACGCGCTCGGGCAGCGTACGCGCCCGGCGGATGGACAGGCACGCCTCGGTGAAGTGGTGAAACAGCCTGTCAGGATGAAACCACGTTTCCCACGCCTGCCGCGCGCGCCGACCCATCTCGACGGCTTCGGGGGCACGCGCTTCGAGCAGGGCGGGAATCTGCTCGACATGACCTTCTTTCACCCGGAGGCTGAACGAGGACCAGTCGGGGCCTTCAGGCGACAGCCACTCGTCCGACAAAATCACGGGTACACGCCCGGCCTGCATTACGTCGAACAGGCGGACGGAACTGGCGCCCATGCCGCGCGGGCAGAGCACGAACAGGCTGTCTGCGAGAGATTGCTCGTACTGCGCCCGGTAGGTGGCTACCCGGTCAGCGCTTTTATCGGCGGTAGCATACCACCATCCTGTGTCGGCCAGCAGCGCGCCGGCGTGCTGAAGCCGCATCACCGCTCTGCGCACGGGGTGGTGGTGCGCGGCGCCCACGAAGCTGAACAGGTAGCGCGGCCTGCCGCGCAGCGCGGGCACCTCGACCGTGCGGGCGTGCCACGACGCGTAAGGCCCGCCCCGCGCCCGGTTGCCCACGTTCCAGCGGCCCGACGCCGACGGGTAGATGCCCGGCACGAGCGGCACGATGAAGTCGTATTCGGAGTAAGCAAAGCTCCTGTCGCGGTGCTGGCGGTACAGGGGGTGATGCCGGACGCTGCGCAGGCTCGGCCCGACGTTGCTCACCTCCACGAACAGAATCACGTCGGCATGTGCGGGGTCGTCCGTGAGGCGGTGAACGCCCATCGGGTCGTGGGCGGCGCTCTCGCGCAGCGCCCTCAGCGCGCCTCCCCGGTTGCCCCGGGCGTTGATCAGCAATACGTCGGCCATGCAGGGCGTGGAGGGCGGCAGGATGAAGCGTGCTTTCGTTTGCGCAGGGGGCGCAGTATAGCACCGGCACGCCTGGCGCCACACGCTGAAGATGGCGCGTCGCGCTCGCGCTAACTGGCGCGCCCCACCTACGCCCGCCGCAGCGCGACGACGGTTTCGACGTGCGTGGTGTGGGCAAGCACGTCCACGGGCTGCACGCACCAGTCGTAGATTCGGGTTATGCTCGTGTATTTCGACCTCTGCGCCATCCAGCGTCCGCTCGACGACGCTTCGCAGCTGCGCGTCTAACTGGAAGCCGAAGCCGTCCTGGGCCTGCTCGCAGATGCACGAATAAAGCTGCTCGCCTCCGACGTGCATTACATCGAAACGCGGCGCAACCCCCATCCCAACCGCCGGGATTATGCCCTGGAGGTGCTGAGCCTGGCGGAAAAAGTCGTGGCGGTCACCGACCGCGTGTCCGCGCGGGCGGCAGCCTATCTCGGGGCCGGCATCAAGCCTGCCGATGCGCTCCACCTGGCGGCAGCCGTCGAGCACGAGGCCGAGGTGTTTTGCACTACGGACGACGCGCTGCTCAAAAAAGCCCGGCGCGTGGACACTCGGGCCACCCGCGTCGTTACGCCCCTCGAACTGACGATCCACCTGAGCCAGCCATGAGCCCCTCTGCCGCTCGCCCGCTTCACGAGGTCACGCACCTCGCCATCCGCACGCTGAGCCGCGAGCTGGGCGTGGTGGATACCGTTCGCTTTCTGCGCCAGTTCGGCGCCGGGCAGGGCGACTATACCGCGGAACGGCACCTGCTTTTCGAAAACGCCACGCTCGAAGAGCTGGTCGAGGAAGCACGGCAGTACCGCACGGGCCGCCCCTGAAACCGCGCTACGCCCGCCGCAGCGCGACGACGGTTTCGACG
>CBDUBO010000593.1:0-1989 GCA_965365405.1 uncultured Rhodothermales bacterium
GATGGACGTGGCCTGGCGGAAGCGTTCGAAAAGCGACCCGCCGAAGCAGTCGAACACGGTAAAGTGACTTTTATCGGGGTAGCGTTGCCCCCGGCGCGTGCCGCGCCCCATCATCTGCTCGAACAGGATGCGCGACTTGACGGGCCGCAGAAAGACGATGAACTCCAGATCGGGGATGTCCACGCCCGTCGAGAGCAGATCGACGGTAACGACGATGCCGGGACGCTCACCGTTGCGAAACTCGCGGATGCGCTGGAGCGGCTTGTCCACGCGCCCGGTGATTTTGCGCACGAACGTGTCGCCGCGCCCGAACACGTCGCGGGCGATTTCGGCCAGGCCGTCGGCGTGGGAGGTGTGCGGCAGGTCGTTGGCGGCAAAGATGAGGGTTTTCGGAAAGCGCCCCGTCGCGGCCTCGTGTTCGTCGGCGTAGCGCTTCACCTCTTCGAGAATGCGGCGGTTGGAGTCGGGCGAAGTCACCTGCGCCTCCACGTCGGACGCCTCAAACTGGCGTTCGTCCTCGAGCTGGTCGTAGGCTTCGAGCCCCGTCGCCGAGTCGATCACGCCCACCACGTCGCCCGCGTTCAGGAAAACGCCGTTGAGGCGCACGTCCGACTGGATGTTGACCACGTCGTAATCCACGAGCCACCCCTCGCGCACGGCGCGCTCGAACTCGTAGCGGTAGGCGAGGGTGTCGAAGTACGCGAGGGTGTGCGCGGCGGGCGTGGCCGTGAGCCCGATCCGCACGGCGTCGAAGTGGTCGAGCGTCTGCCGCCACAGCCCCGCCTCGCCCGACGTGTAGCCCCGGTGGCACTCGTCGGCCACGATGAGGTCGAAGGCGTGAATCGGGATGGGCAGCTTGGGCGCGTCGTTTTCTATTTCGCCATCGGTGTCGTAGCGCGCCGCCTCCCCGAACAGGTTCATCGTCATGCGCTGGATCGTGCTCACGTACACGAACGCCGCGCCCGGCGTGGGGCTCGTGAGGTAGCTTTCCGGCAGCAGCTTGGGGTCGAAGGCCTCGTCCTCGGCGTCGGCAGCGGAAATCTGCTGGCTGTACACCTCGTAAAGCTGGTCGAACTTCAGCCCCGGCTCCGCTTCAAACGACGCAAACGCGCGGACGGCCTGGGCCGCGAGCGCCCGTCGATCCACGAGAAACAGCACGCGCCGCGCCACGCCTGCTTTCATGAGGCGGTACACGAGGCTCACTGTCGTCAGCGTCTTACCCGTCCCCGTCGCCATCGCCAGCAGGATGTTGCGCCTGTGGTCGCGCAGCGCCCTTTCGACAGCTTCTATCGCCTCGCACTGGTACGGACGAATGCGGTCGGGAAAGGGCAGGTGGCTCAGCGCGTCCAGTTCGGCGCTTTCATCGCGCCCCAGCTTTTCCAGCAGGGCTTCAGGCGTGTGGAAGCCCGCCACGTCCCGCGAACGACTCCCCGCATTGCGCGCATCGCGGAAGCGGATGCGGTGGCCGTTTGTGCTGTAGAGAAATGGAATGCGCAGCCCCTCGGGGTACACCGCCGCCAGCCCCGCGATGTCACGCGAATACCGCTCAGCCTGGGTAAGCACTTCCGTTACCGCCTTCCCCTCTCGCTTGGCCTCGACAACGCCGGGCGTGGCGCCCGCTGCGCACAGCACATAATCTGCCGGGCCGTTGGCCGTGGGCCATTCCCGAAGGGCGGCTCTGTCGTAGGCAAGCAGGGCGGGTGTGCTTCTGTCGGTCGGCACCCAGCCCGCCGCGTGGAGCCGTGGATCGATGAGATCCGTTCGCGTTTGCGCTTCGGTGCGAGGGAGAGCGGGCATGGCACGGTCGCGTTTTCTGCTGGTTTGCAGGCTCCTGCGCTACCCCTCGCACATCCCGACTTTGGTGCAGCAGCAAGGCCATTCGGGGACTTTGCTGTACCTATGTTGTACCAGCGTTTCTATAAAACAAACAAAGACAGCCACTTACGGGCTGCCTTTGTGGGCCTGACGGGATTCGAACCTGTGACCTCT
>CBDUBO010000594.1:0-1980 GCA_965365405.1 uncultured Rhodothermales bacterium
GTCCAGATGCGGATCACGCCGTTGCCACCGGACATGCCGTAGCGGGCGCTTTCGGCGGCGCTGCGCAGCACTTCGATGCGGTCGATGTCGAAGGCGCTCATGGTACGCAGCGGCGACAGGCCACCGGCCATTGGCACGCCATCCACGACGTAGAGCGGGCTGGGGTCGCCCTCGATGGTGTTGATGCCGCGCACGACGAGCACCTCGCGCCCGCGCCACAGGAGCACCTGAAGGCCGGGCACGCGGGCGGCCAGGCTTCTTTCGAGGTCGAAGTCGCCTGCCGCCGCCAGGTCGCGCCCATACACGACGCTGCCCGACGTGCCGCGTTGCGACCGCTGCGTGCTGTCGGCGTCGGTACCGTCCGGGGAGTAGCCGGGGGCCGAGCAGGCCGCCAGGCAGAGGCTGAGAAAGAACGTGCGCATGGCCGTAAGGGTTTGCTATGCTTCGAGATACGACCTGGTAGCGCGCTTTCCAAGCGAAGCGAGGCGGGCGGTGGAGATTGGAGGCTTGCTGCCCTCTCGCCAAGCGCCAACCTCCACGCTCCTCACATCACCCCGACGCGTTCGGCAGGTGGTTTGGCGGCCAGTTCGGGCATGGCAGGCTCGGCATCGGCAGCCGCTTGCAGGGCCGCCGCGCCCGTCAGGTACGATTCCAGCGTGAAGGCGTCCACCTCGATGGCCTGGGCGCGAGCCTTTTCTGCTTCGGCCAGCGTTGCCGCCTCTGCCTTGCTGAGCACGCCCGCTTCGACGGCTTTTTTGACGAGTATGTCGGGCCGCGCTTTGGCGAGGGTGCCGCTTTTCACGGCGTCGCGCACGCGCGCTTCGAGCGGTTCGATGGTCGTGCAGAGGCTCAGCGCTTTTTCCAACCGCCCCAGCGGGTCGTGGGGATCGCTGGAGACGAACAGGCCGGACGTGTGGCGGTCGCGCTGCGCGCCGGGGCGCTGCATGGCCTGTGCCACGCGGTGCCCCAGTTCGTCGTCGGGCGGCGTGCCGATGCTGTTCAGGCGCGACCAGAGCGCGATAGGGCCGCGCAAAACGGGCGAGAGGCCGGGCACTTCGAGGTTGGCATACAGGCCATCGAAGGCCTGCTGGATCTGCCAGAGCCCATGCTGCATGGCCCAGTGCATAAAGGGTTCATCTTCCGCGAGCCGCCCTTCTTTCTCGAACCGCGCCAGCACGGCGTTGCCCAGGTAGAGCCACGAAAAGATGTCGGCAAAGCGCCCGGTGATCTTCTCCTTGCGCTTGAGCGTGCCGCCGAGCGAGGCCAGCGTGAGGTCGGCCAGGAAGGCGAATGAAGACGCGGCCCAGGCGAGCTTTTTGTAGTACGGAGCGGCCGGTCCATCCACGGGACTCGAAGCCAGCGCGCCACGCGTGAGCGAGAGGAGTTTGGCGCGTCCACCGTTTTTGAGCGTGTGCGCCACGTGCCCCCAGAAGGCCTGGTCGAATTTCTCCAGATCACCCCGTTCGAGCGCGTCCACCTCTTTGAAGATGTACGGGTGGCAGCGGATCGCGCCCTGCCCGAAAATCATGAGGGTACGCGTGAGGATGTTGGCCCCCTCGACGGTGATGGAGATGGGCATGCCCTGGTAGGCGCTGGCGATGGCGTTGCGCGGCCCGCGCGAAATGGCGTTGCCGCCGAGTATGTCCATGCCGTCGTTGACGACCTGCCGGGCCAACTCGGTCGTGTTGTATTTCATGATGGCTGCCACGACGGCCGGCTTCGCGCCCTTGTCGAGTCCGCCGTTGGTGTAGCGGCGGGCGGCTTCGAGGATGTAGGTAAAGCCGCCAATGCGGGCGAGCGGTTCTTCGACGCCCTCGAACTTGCCGATGGGCAGGCCGAACTGCTTGCGCACGGCGGCGTGCGCGCCCGCCACACGGTACACCATCTTGGAGCCGCCCGTAGAAGTGGCCGGCAGCGAAATGCCACGCCCGGCGGCCAGGCATTCCATGAGCATCCGCCAGCCGCGCCCCGCGCCCTCGC
>CBDUBO010000595.1:0-1978 GCA_965365405.1 uncultured Rhodothermales bacterium
GGCAACTGGCTGTGGTGGAACATGGCCTTCGGCAACATGCTGACGGTGTTCTTCTTCGCCAAGCTGTGGCGGCGCAGCCACGTGCTGACAGACGTGGAACTGGTCGAGAAACGCTACCACGGCAGCCCTGCCGCTGCGCTACGCGGCCTCAAGGCGGTCTTCTTCGGCCTCCTGATGAACTGCCTCATCATCGGATGGGTGTCGCTGGCGATGGAGACGGTGCTGGACGTGCTTTTTCCCGACCTCACGCTTTTCGGGCAGAGCGCTTTCAGCGTGCTGGGCATCGAGATGAGCGCGGCGCTGATACTGGTGGCCCTGCTCGTGCTCGTCGTGGCGGTGTACTCTCTGCTTTCCGGGCTGTGGGGCGTCACGGTGACGGATGCTTTTCAGTTCGTCATCGCCATCGTGGGCTGCCTCATCCTCGCCATCTACGTGCTCGACCGGCCCGAAGTAGGCGGGCTCTCCGGCCTGCGCGCGAAGCTGCCCGACACGACCTTCAACCTGCTGCCCACGCTTGGAGACGCGGCCTCTGCGGCGGGCGTGCTCGTGCTGACGCCGCTCGCGTTTCTGGCCTACGTGGGCGTGCAGTGGTGGTCGTCGTGGTATCCCGGCTCGGAGCCGGGCGGTGGCGGCTACGCGGCCCAGCGCATGATGAGCGCCAAGGACGAGAAAAACGCGCTCTACGCCTCGCTCTGGTTTACCGTGGCGCACTTCTGCCTGCGCCCGTGGCCGTGGATCATCGTCGCCCTCGCCTCGCTCGTGCTCTATCCCGACCTGGAGACGCCGCGCGAAGGCTTCGTGATGGCCATCCGCGACGTGCTGCCCTCCGGTCTGCGTGGCCTCATGTTCGCCGCGTTTCTGGCCGCCTTCATGAGCACCATCTCGACCCAGCTCAACTGGGGCACGTCGTACCTGGTGAACGACCTGTGGCGGCGCTTCGTGGCCAAAGACCGAGACGAGCGCTACTACGTGTTCACCTCTCGCTGGATGACGTTCGCGCTCGCCCTCGTCGGCGTGCTCATCACGACGCAGATCGAGTCGATCTCGCAGGCGTGGGGGCTCATTCTGAGCGCTTCGGCGGGGCTGGGCGTGGTGCTCATCCTGCGCTGGTACTGGTGGCGCATCAATGCCTGGAGCGAACTGGCCGCGACGGTCGCCCCCATCGTGCTCACCGTCGGGATGCTGGTGGCGGTAGCGGCCGGGGCCGAGTTGCCGCCGTTTCTGACCGAGTTTCCGGCCAACCTCTTCGCCATCACGGCTTTTACCGTGGCCGTGACGCTCGTGGCGACCTTTGCCACGCGCCCCACGCCGCACGAACGACTGACGGAGTTCTACCGCGACGTGCACCCCGGCGGGCCAGGCTGGGCGCGCTTTGCCGCCGAAAACCCGGACGTGCCGCAGACCGAGTCGCTGCGCCACCTCGCCGTCAACTGGCTCGTGGGCGTGGTGCTCGTGTACAGTATCCTCTTCGGCACGGGCTATCTGCTCTTCGGCAAGCCCGTGAGCGGCTTCGTCTGCCTCGCCCTGGCCGCCGTGGCCGGCATCTTCCTCTCTCGCAACATCGGCAAACACTGATCCCCATGCGCCTCCGCTTGCTCCTCCTCGCCCTGCTCATCGTTCCCGCCGCCCACGCGCAGACGCCCGAACCAGACCCAATGGCCGCCGTGACGGCGCTTTTCGAGGGGATGCGGGCCAGCGACACCAGCGCCGTTGCCCGGACGCTGCACGCCGAGGCGCGCCTCATGACGGCGGTCGTCAAGCCGGACGGCACCGCGGGTCTCGCCACCACGCCCATCGCCGACTTTCTGACCTCACTCGCGGGCGCTCCCGCAGGCGCGCTCGACGAGCGGCTCTACGACGTGGAGGTGCGTGTGGACGGCACGATGGCCATGGCGTGGACGCCCTACCGCTTCTACTTCAACGGTCAGTTCAGCCACTGCGGCGTCAACCAGTTCACGCTTGTCCGCATGGGCGAGGC
>CBDUBO010000596.1:0-1971 GCA_965365405.1 uncultured Rhodothermales bacterium
CCCTCGTCGCCGTCTCGTTCGTCGTGGGCGCGCTGTGCTCCGGCCTGGCGGGCTTCTTCGGCATGACGGTCGCTACCAAGGCCAACGTCCGCACGACGAACGCCGCCCGCACCAGCCTCTCGTCGGCGCTCAACGTCGCCTTCTCGGGCGGGCTCGTGATGGGCCTGTGCGTAGTAGGCCTGGGTGTGCTGGGCCTCGGCACGCTTTTCCTCGTCTACGGCGGCGGTTCTGCCGGAGCCGAGGAAGTGGGCACCATGACGCGCATCCTAAACATCATCTCGGGCTTCTCGCTCGGCGCTTCGTCCATCGCGCTTTTCGCGCGCGTGGGTGGCGGCATCTACACCAAGGCTGCCGACGTGGGCGCTGACCTCGCGGGCAAGGTGTACGAGGGCATCCCCGAAGACGACCCGCGCAACCCCGCCACCATCGCCGACAACGTGGGCGACAACGTGGGCGACGTGGCCGGTATGGGCGCCGACCTCTTCGAGAGCTACGTCGGGGCCATCGTGGGTACGATGGTGCTGGGCGTGGCCTTTATCGCGCCGTTCGACGCGATGGGCTTCAACGCCATCGCGGCCATCATGCTGCCGCTCATCCTTTCTGCCGTCGGCATCATCGTGTCCATCCTGGGCGCGTTTTTCGTGCGCGTGAAAGAAGGTGGCAACCCGCAGGCGGCGCTCAACATCGGTGAGTTCGGCGCGGCGGGCCTGATGGCCATCCTGTCGTTTTTCCTCATCACGGCCATCCTGCCCGAAAGCTGGACGCTCGCCGGTGGCGACATGTCGGGCTTCAGCAACTACACCAGCATGGGTGTTTTCTGGGCCGTCGTGATCGGTCTGGGCGCGGGCACGCTGATCGGCCTCATCACCGAGCACTACACGGCCACGGGCAAGGGTCCGGTGCTGGGCATTGCCAAGCAGTCGGTGACGGGCGCGGCCACGAACATCATCTCGGGTCTGGGCGTGGGCATGATGTCCACCGCGCTGCCCATCATCGTGCTCGCCATCGGCATCATCGGCGCGTTCGAGATGGCGGGTCTGTACGGGATCGCCATTGCCGCCGTGGGTATGCTCTCAGTGACGGGCATCCAGTTGGCCGTGGACGCCTACGGGCCCATTTCGGACAACGCGGGCGGCATCGCCGAGATGGCGCACCTGCCCGCCGAAGTCCGCGAGCGCACCGACAAGCTCGACGCCGTCGGCAACACGACGGCCGCCATCGGCAAGGGCTTCGCCATCGCCTCGGCCGCGCTGACGGCGCTCGCGCTCTTCGCGGCGTTCATGCAGCAGGCCGGCATCCGCACCATCGACGTGTCGCAGCCCATCGTGCTCGGTGGCCTGCTCGTCGGCGCGATGCTGCCGTTCGTGTTCTCGGCCCTCGCCATGGGCGCTGTGGGTCGTGCCGCGGGCGACATGATCAAGGAAGTGGGTCGCCAGTTCCGCGAGATTCCGGGCCTGCGCGAAGGCACGGCCAAGGCCGAGTACGCCAAGTGCGTGGACATCTCCACCAAGGCCGCCATCCGCGAGATGGTGCTGCCCGGCGTGCTCGCCATCGCCACGCCCGTCGCCATGGGCTTTCTCTCGCCGGACATGCTGGCCGGTATGCTTGTCGGCGTAACCGTGTCGGGCGTGCTCATGGCCATCTTCCAGTCCAACGCCGGTGGCGCGTGGGACAACGCGAAGAAGCAGATCGAGGCCGGCCTCGTCATTGACGGCGTCGAGTACCGCAAGGGTTCGGAAGCGCACAAGGCCGCCGTCACGGGCGACACCGTGGGCGACCCGCTCAAGGACACGTCGGGCCCCTCGCTCAACATCCTCATCAAGCTCATCGCCGTGGTGAGCCTCGTGATCGCGCCCCTACTGGCGGGTTACGAAGGCCTGCTCCAGACGCGCGTCGTGGGCGAGACGGACACGGTTGAGGACGCCGCCCCGGCTGCGCCCCTCACGCCGCGCACGCTCGACACGCCCGCTG
>CBDUBO010000597.1:0-1968 GCA_965365405.1 uncultured Rhodothermales bacterium
GCATCAGGAGCAGAGGGTATGCACAGCCAATTTAGCGATCTGGTATTAGATGTTCCAC
The DNA here is from genome assembly GCA_965365405.1 of uncultured Rhodothermales bacterium. Taxonomy (GTDB): domain Bacteria; phylum Bacteroidota; class Rhodothermia; order Rhodothermales; family BA12; genus CBDUCD01. The sequence goes on from CBDUBO010000597.1 coordinate 59, forward strand.
ACGGCGCCTCCGCGCGACCCACTTCGAGGCGCGGTGCTGAGTGCAAAGCTGACGCCGCCGTCCGGTGCCTCGACGAAGACGCTGCCTCGAACAGCGCCCTCGTCGCGTCCGCGGTTACGGATCTGCTGCGTTACCGTCAGGGTCGGGCAATGCCCAGGCGCTCGCGGCGCGCAGAGATAAGATCCAAGAGGTTTCCTTTGTGCACTTCCGACAGGAATGACCGCGCGATGAGCGCTTCCCATTCGTCTTGCACGTCTGCCAGCTCGCTCAGCACCGACCCGACGAGCCGATCCGTCAGGCCGAGCCGGTTGCGGCCCAGGTAGTCCACCAGGTCAGCGCGGGTCAGGCGCGCGCGTTTGCCGCGCACGGGCAGCGCGAGTTCAGCAGGCTCCCGCAGCACGAGGGCGGACGAGACGAGGTCGTAGGCAGGCGAGAGCTTCCGGATGCCGTCCGCGCCTGTGAGGATCGCCAGGTTTTTGAGGTGCATGTCTTCGTTGCCCATAAGGAAGGCCACCAGCACCCGTCGAAAGAACACCGCGCGCTCGATGGCCGGGAAGGTGCAGTGGGCGTCGATGGCTGCCACGGCGCGCTCGGTCGAGGCGTTGTACTTCGTCTCCCGGCTGAAGCCGAGCAGCTGTCCGAAATCCTCCATCGCCAGCTTGTGTCCGCGCGCGACCCGGTCGAAGCGGCGTGTGGCGTAGACGAGCGCGCCCGGCAGCGCAGGATCTCTCTCCGAGCGTGCGTAGACGAGCGCGTGCAGCGCCGTCTCGACCCCCGCCGCTGCCGCTAGCCGCATCGCCAGGTCCTCGTTGGCCGGGAGTTCGGGATACGCAGGGTTGTCCGGTTTGAGCACCCAGGTGCCGCCGAGCGATACTACCTCGAAGCGCCCCTGCGGAGCACGCAGCACCGCGCTGACCTTGGGCTGCGCGCCGCCAATCGACATCCGCGAGGCCCGGGCAGCAGCCTCCTGCACGAGTTCGGCAGGCGTGAACGCGAGCGGCTGAAGGCGGGACAGCCCGCGCGCGAGGCGGCGCAGTCCCGCAGCCGAATACAGCGTCTCGCCAGGCGCGAGCGGCTCGTACGTAATCGGGCAGCGCGCGGGCATCAGCGGTGCGCCTCGTCTGCCGTGGGTGCGTGCTCCTCCACGACCGTCACCGCGCCCACCGGGTCAGCTCCCACGGCCAGCAGCTGCCCGAACAGATCGTTGCGGTCGAGTTTGGCGTGTCGCAGCAGCGCTTCGAGTTGCCACCCTTCCGGCAGCAGCCCGTCGAAGAAAGGCGGAAAGGCCTCGAACACGTACGGCTCGGCCCGCACGGGCATCGCCAGCGAAACGGGCGGCCCGTGGTAACCTGCCTCGTAGGCGAACACGTAGCCTGTGCCCTGCACTTCGCGCAGGTGCCCGGCCGGGATCCCGTGCATGGTTACCCTGGCACTACGCATGGCCACCTCCCTCGTCTTCGGCACCCGGCGCGGCGCGCACTTGCTCGTACGCCGCCATCAACGGCCCGTCGAGACGCAGTTCGAGGTTGAGCACGTCCGCGAGCGCGAGCAGCGTGCGGAGTTGCATCGTCGGCTTGCCCGCTTCGGCGTCGTAGATCGCCGTTTCGCTCACCCCCGACAGCGCCGAGAGGGCACGGCGCGACAGGCCGGCCCGCGAGCGGTGCCATCGGAGTACGCGTCCCATGTCTTCGGTATCCATTTCTGGTGCTTCAGCGGCAAGAGACGTGCATCATAAGGCTGCACAGGCAGCGCACGCAACGTTTTATGTGCCCCAGCGGCAAAACGGCCTGCTCACCGGGCGATCCAACGTGCAGGGATGAGCCCAAAAGCGCAGATTGCCGCCGCAGCGGCAATCTGCAGGTGGGTACAGGGTAGGAGGTGAGACGGAGATCGAGCGTGTATCCGGTACC
>CBDUBO010000598.1:0-1961 GCA_965365405.1 uncultured Rhodothermales bacterium
AAGGCGCGCGTCAACGACCACCAGTTCGACCGCTCCGACCTCACGTTCTCCGACCTGACGCGCATCCGCGAAACGCTTCTCAAGATGCTCACGAGCATCCACCACAGCCGCATCAAGTACCCGGAGCCCGTGGTCGAGCAGGACGAGCCCGCGCCCTACGTGACGCGCATTACGCCGCCTGCCGGGGCGGGCGACGGTGAGCCTGCACCCCCCGCGCCCGCGTCTCAGTCGAAGTCCGAGCAGGACATGAAGTAGTGGCAGCGGGGGCAGCGGAACTTGCAGCCTCGGTTTTCCAGGCGTGCGGAGCAGTTGGGGCAGTAGTGCCAGTAGTCGCCCGCTACAAGGGCGTCGGGTGCGGGTTTCGACCCCTGCGGTGCGGCTAAAGCGTCGTGTTGCAGGTCGGGAAGGGGTGGGTCGAAGAGGGTCATGCGGGCTGTGGTCGGAAGTCGAGGGCAGCGGTGCGTAGCGCCTGCAACAGCGCCGGCGCTTCGGGCCACTCGGTTTCGTTGAGTTCGACGGCCGTGTGGCCCCACGCAAACGCGATCCACGGCACCCCGTAGCGCACACCATAAACGGCGTGCCAGCGGCACGGCTGATCCGTGGCCACCTCCCACGCCGTGCGCAGGCACACGCCCTGCCCGTCCAGCCGTACCTCGACGGTGCGGCGGTAGAGCCAGAACAGCGCCCACGCGGCACAGCCGGCAAAGGCGAGTGGGAAGTAGAGCGTCAGGAAAGGCGTCACGTTGCCGTCCTGGAGCGCCACAGCCAGCGACACGATCATGAGCGGCAGCAGCACGGCGGGCAAAGGGCGTGTGTAAGCCCGCGCAAACGTGGCCACTGCACCGGCACTTCCGGGGTGGTAGCGGCTGGCGAAAACAGCAGAGGGCAGCGCCGAAGCGGCAGCCGGGTCAGGCTCCATCGGGCGGCAGCTTAGATGGCCCCTTCGTCGGGTGCGAGGAACGGGTAGGTGAAATCCGTCGGCGGCGCGAACGTCTCCTTGATGGCGCGCGGCGACACCCACCGCGTCAGGTTGAGGTAGGAGCCCGCCTTGTCGTTGGTGCCCGAGGCGCGGCCCCCACCGAAAGGCTGCTGCCCCACGACGGCCCCCGTGGGCTTGTCGTTGAGGTAAAAATTGCCCGCAGCGTGACGCAGCCTGAGCGACGCATCGGCCAGCACCTGCCGGCTCTGCGCGAAAACGGCTCCGGTGAGCGCGTAGGGCGTGCTCGTGTCCACGAGGTCGAGCGTCTCATCCCACCGGGCGTCGTCGTAGACGAAAATGGTGACGACGGGGCCGAAGATTTCCTCGCGCATCGTCTTGAAGTGGGGATCGTGAGCGAGAATCACCGTGGGCTCGATGAAAAAGCCTTCGTCGTCCCGGCACGTGCCGCCGAAGAGCACGTCGGCCTGCGCCGAATCCCGCGCCAGGTCGATGTAGCCCTTGATCCGGTCGAAGGACTTCCGATCGATGACGGCGTTGACGAAGTGCGAGAAATCCTCGACCGGCCCCATCGTGATGCGGCCCAGCTGCTCGCCGATGTGCGTCTGCACGGCCTGCCAGCGCGAGCGAGGAATGTAGATGCGTGAGGCTGCCGAACACTTTTGCCCCTGGTACTCGAAGCCTCCGCGCACGATGGCTGTAGCCACGGTGAGCGGGTCGGCAGAGGGGTGCATGAGGATGAAGTCCTTGCCGCCTGTTTCGCCCACGATGCGCGGATAGCTGCGGTAGCCGTCGATGTTCTGGCCGATGCTGCGCCAGAGGTGCTGAAACGTGCCCGTAGAGCCGGTAAAGTGCAGGCCGGCGAGGTCGGGCGAGGCGAGTGCAGGCGTGCCCACGTCGGCCCCGTCGCCCGGCAGCAGGTTGATGACGCCCGGCGGCAGCCCCGCCGCCTCGAACAGTTCCATCGTGTAGTGCGCCGACAGCAGGGCCGTGCTCGACGGCTTCCAGATCACGGTGTTGCCCA
>CBDUBO010000599.1:0-1958 GCA_965365405.1 uncultured Rhodothermales bacterium
TCGCCGTCGATCTGCACGCCGCCGCCCTGGATGAGCCGCCGCGCCTCGCCGTTGGACGCCGCCAGCCCGGCCTGCGCGATCAGCTGGACCAGACCGATCTGCCCGTTTTCCGTTTCGGGCGCGAAGCTTTCCATTGCCTCCGGCACCTCACCCCGGATGACGGTGCGCTCGAAGTGCTCGCGGGCTTCGCGGGCAGCCTCTTCGCCCCAGTACAACCCTGTGATGCGGAAGGCGAGGTCGTGCTTGGCGTTGCGCGGGTCGCTCTCGGCAAACGCTTTCAGGCGCGGCAGCTCGTCCGTGGGCACGTCCGTGGCCAGTTCGAAGTAGCGATAGATGAGCCGGTCGGGGATGGAGAGCGTTTTGCCGTACATCTCCTGGGGCGGCTCCGAGATGCCGATGTAGTTGTCGAGCGACTTCGACATTTTCTCGACGCCGTCCGTGCCTTCGAGGATGGGCATCGTCAGGCACACCTGAGGCTCGACGCCGCTGCGGCCCTGCACCTCGCGGCCCACGAGCAGGTTGAATTTCTGATCCGTGCCGCCGAGTTCGACGTCGGCCTGGATGGCGACCGAGTCCTGGGCCTGCGCCAGCGGGTAGAGAAATTCGTGGACGGAGATGGGCTCGCCTGCCGTGTAGCGTTTCTCGAACTCGTCGCGCTCCATCATGCGCGCCACGGTGTACTTGGCTGCCAGCCCGATTACGTCGCGGAAGCTCATCTCGCCCAGCCACTCGCTGTTGTAGCGGATCGTGGTTTTTTCGGGGTCGAGGATGCGGGTGGCCTGCTCGAAGTACGACCGCCCGTTTTCCCGCGTCTCCTCGAGCGTGAGCGCGGGGCGCGTTTTCGACTTGCCGCTCGGGTCGCCGATCATGGCCGTGAAGTCGCCCACGATGAGGATGGCCTGATGGCCCAGATCCTGAAACTGCCTGAGCTTGCGCAACACGACGGCGTGGCCCAGGTGCAGATCCGGGCGGCTCGGGTCACAGCCCAGCTTGACGACGAGCGGCTTACCCGTCTTCTCGGCCTTTTTGAGCTTTTCGATGAGCCCGTCTTCGGGCAGAATCTCCTCGGCGCCGCGCCGGATGTGGCGAAGCTGCTCTTCTACGGGGGGAAAGGCGGACATAAAGGTGGGGTCAGGGAACGCGGCGGAGCGCCTGGAGGGCCGTTTCGCGGCTCATGCCAACGCGCACCTCGTCGTGGTAGAGCATCTCGATCACTTTGCGGTCGATGGGTGCGTAGGTGGTGACGCTGGTGTATTCCTGCTGGAAGATGCTGTCCGGGTAGCGGTAGCTGTCCTGCAAGAGCCCGAAGCCCTGCGTCACCTCCTCGCGCACCAGGTGGCGGCGGAAAAGCTCCGGCACGGCCCGGTCTATGACGACGGCGGCGCGCGTGAGGCCGTTGCCCGCACCCCAATTGATGTACACGAAGCCATCGTTGCCCGGCACGTACTGCGGCACGACGACGCGCATACTGTCGCGCGAGGTGTAGGTGACGGTGAAGGGGGCGGAAAGACTCGTGGTGAGCCCCACGCTCCGACCAGTAAGCACCGTCAGTTCGGCCAGTACCTTCGCCAGTTCCAGGCTGTCGGCGCGCGTGTAGGCCCCGGCCAGGCGCACGTCCACGTCGCGCACCCACTTGTGGACGACGGGGCTGCCGCCGCCGAACTCGCTGCCAAAGGCGATCTCGGCGAAGTAGCTCAGCTCTTCCTCGGTGTAGCGTCCGCCCTCCTCCACCTCGGCGGTGTCGCAGGCGGCGAGCAGCACGGTGCAGCCGACAAGGCAGCCGACGAGGCGGACAGGAAAGCGGTGTGGCATCAGCGGTCGAGGTTGGCGCGGGCGCGGTCCATGCTGCGCTTGGCGTCGCGCTCGGCGATGGTGGCGCGCTTGTCGTGCAGCTTCTTGCCCTTGGCCAGCCCGATCTCCACTTTTACCCGTCCCTCCTTGAAGTAGAGCCGCAGCGG
>CBDUBO010000600.1:0-1955 GCA_965365405.1 uncultured Rhodothermales bacterium
GGCTGACGTGGATGGTGACGGCGGTTGCCACCCTGGTTGCCTTTGCCGCCACGTGGGCGCTGCCCGAGCGCTTTACGCCGCTGAAATACCTCGCGCGCGCCATCTGCCTCGTCCAGGGCATCTCGCTGTTCTACTTCGCCCTGTGGCCCGGGCAGTTTCCCTACACGCTGGGCGCCTACGGCGCGGGCATGATGGCAACGGGCCTCGCCATCACGTCGGCGGTGCCCGTCGTGCTGGGCTTTACCTACTACGTGCACGACGTGGGGCTGGGGCGCAAGGTGCTTTTCACCGGCCTCGCGCTGGCGCACTCAGCCATACTCGTGCCCGTCCTCTACGCCGCCCACACCCTCGTCGTCGCCGCCGGCTCGCTGCTGTTTCTGCCCGTGCTGTACCTGCTGGCGGGCATCCCGCTGCACGTGATGACGCTCGTGTCGCTCTACGCCTGGGGCATGAGCTGGCCCGGGCGCGCGGCCTCTTCTGCTCGATAACCACGCTGCCCACCATCCCACCTTTTCCGCTCCGCTCTACCTCCATGCGTACTGCACTCCTTTCCGCCCTTTTCGCGGTAACCCTCGTGGCCGCGCCCGCGTGGGCACAGACGACCTCGCCCGCGCGGTCCACGTTCGACCCGTCGCAGGTGGAGGGGGGCACGCCCGCCGTGCCACCGCCCGCCAGCGTGGGCGCCCTCGCGGCTGCCGGCGCCGTCCCCAGCTCCATCCCGTTCCGGCTGCGCTACGCCGAGAACATCCGGGGCAACATTGCCATGGCGGCCAACAGCAACATGACGTGCCAGACGAGCAGCGGGTGTACGAATGCGCGCAACGGCACGGGCTCCAACCGCAACAACAACGACCACACGATGGTGCACGTGGACGTGGACGGCAACGCGACGACGTTCAACTCGTCGAGTGCCGACGTAGTGCTGCCGGCGGGGGCGCGCGTGCGCTTTGCCGGCCTCTACTGGGGCGCTGCCGTGACCGGCGGCGCCGGCGGCACGTTCTCGACGACGGCGCGCTACCAGGTCAAGTTCAAAGTGCCGGGCGGATCGGCCTACGAAACCGTCGTGGCCACGATGCGCGCCGACGACGGCTACTCCTACGCCGGCTTCCGCGACGTGACGAGCCTGGTGACGGCGGCGGGCGCGGGCACCTACACCGTGGCCGACATCCAGACGCAGAGCGGCCAGAGCAACCGATGGGCGGGCTGGACGCTCGTCGTCGCCTACGAAGACCCCGCGGCGCCGCTCCGCAACCTCACCGTGTTCGACGGCATGGCACTCGTCAACAGCGGCAACAACACCGTCACGGTGCGCCCGACGGGCTTCACGACGCCCCTCAACGGCCCCGTCAACACGTGGGTGGGCATCGTCGCCATTGACGGCGACCTCGACTCGGTGGGCGACGAGCTGCGCCTCAACAGCACCACGCTGTCGAACGCGCTCAACCCCGCCAACAACTTTCTCAACTCGACCGTCACGCGCGACGGCGTGGCCGTCACGTCGCGCAACCCGGCCTACGCCAACCTGTTCGGCTGGGACGCCGACGTGATTGACATCGCCAACAGGCTCGGCAACGGCGTCACGGGTGCCGACGTGACGATGACGACGGGCGGCGAGAGCATCGAACTGCTCGCGCTCACCTTTGTCACCGACATCTACGAGCCCGACGTGGTCGTCCAGAAGTCCGTCGAAGACCTCAACGGCGGCTACGTGGAAGCAGGCGACCGGCTGCGCTACACCATCCGCGCCGAGAACGTGGGCTACGACACGGCCACGAAGCTTTCCTTTGCCGACCTGCTGCCCAACGGCGTCACCTACCGCCCCGGCACGATTGTCGTCACCGAAGGCGCCAACCCCGGCCCCAAAACCGACGCCGCGGGCGACGACCAGGCCGACTGGAGCGCGGGCACGGGCACGCTCACGCTGCGCCTGGGCTCGGGCGCGACCAGCGTGGCGG
>CBDUBO010000601.1:0-1945 GCA_965365405.1 uncultured Rhodothermales bacterium
GCACGAGTTCGTGGACGTGGCCGACGTGCGCCTGCACGCCATACCGGCCCGCCACTTCAGCGGGCGCGGCCTGTTCAACCGCAACGGCACACTGTGGGCGGGCTGGCATGCCCAGACGCCAGCAGCCACCGTGCACCTGGCCGGCGACACGGGCTACGGCGCGCACCCTGCCGAAACCGCCGGGAAGCTGAACCGGCCAGACGTGGCCGTTATGCCCATCGGTGCATACGAGCCGCGCTGGTTTATGGAAGAGGTGCACATGACGCCCGAGGAAGCGTGGCAGGCCACGCGCGACCTGGGCGCGCGGCACGTCGTCCCCGTCCACTGGGGCACGTTCGACCTGGCCGACGAGCCGCTCCACGAACCCATCGAGCGCTTCCGGCAGGCCCGCCGGCCAGCAGACGCCGTCCTGCACGAACTCGCCATCGGCGCGTCGTGGAGTCTGGAGTAGAGGTTGGAGGCTTGAGATTGGAAATCGTCTCATTGCCCATTGCCCATTCTCCTCCCCTCGACCAATCCCCATTTCCCCACGTCCCCAGCCCCCCTCCCACATGCCCCTTCCCCTCTACATCGCCACCCGCTACGTCGTGCCGCTGCGCGAGGGCGGATCGCTGCCTGCCGTGCTCGACACCAGCGGCGGGCGCTTTGTCGCCAAGTTCAGGGGGGCCGGGCAAGGCGCGAAGGTGCTGGTAGCCGAGGTCGTGGTGGGCGAGCTGGCGCGCCGCGCCGGACTGCCGGTGCCAGAAGTGGCGCTTATCGAGCTGGACGCCTCGTTCGGGCGCACCGAGCGCGACCCGGAGATTCAGGACATCCTCAAGGCCAGCACGGGCCTCAATGTGGGCCTGCGCCTGCTGGGCCACGCCCTCGGCTACGACGCCCTCGCCTCGACGGCGTTCGTGACGCCCGAACTAGCCGCCGACCTGGTGTGGTTCGACGCCTTCACTTTCAACCTCGACCGCACGGTGCGCAACCCCAACCTGCTGGTGGCGGGCGACCGGCTGTGGCTCATCGATCACGGCGCGGCGCTCTACTTCCACCACAACTGGGACCTGGTGGACGAAACGCGGGCCGCGGCGCCGTTTCCGCAAACTGAAAAGCACGTCCTGCTACCGCTCGCGGGTGCGCTGGAAGAAGCGGACCGCCGGATGCGCGCCCGGTTGAGCGAACAGGCCGTGATAGATGCCCTTGAACTGGTCCCGGAAGCCCTCCTGCTCCATGCCCCCGAAGGCCACGCGCCGCCGTTCTCCTCGCCCGAAGCAGCGCGGCAGTCCTACCTCGACGTGCTCGTGCCGCGCCTGGAAAATTCGCAGCCGTTTGTCGAAGAAGCGATCCGCGCGCAGCAGAAGCTGGCCGAGGCGCCCGCCCCCCTGCTCCCCTACCGCCGATGACCGTCCACGCCTACGACTACGCCCTGTTGCGCCTGGTGCCAGACGTGTGCACCGAGGCCGCCGTCAACATCGGCGTGGCGCTGCACAGCCGCACGGCGGGCTTCATCGGCGTCCGGACGCAGGTGGACGCCGACTGGCTGGCCCGCTACGCGCCCGCTCTCGACAGGGCGTTGCTGCAAACCTACCTCCAGGCGCTCGAAGCCATCGGGCGCGGCGGGGCCGACGCCGGACCCATCGGGCTGCTGCCACCCTCCGAGCGCTTCCACTGGCTCACCGCGCCCCGTTCCACCATTGTCCAGCCCGGTGCCGTGCGCGGCGGCCGCACTTCGGATGTGCAGGCCGCTTTCGAGGCGTTGTTTGCCGAGAGCATTTAGCGGCGCGCTTTCAGCAGAACAGCGCCCCGTCCACACAGAGGCGAACGGGGCGCTGGTTAGTCGCTCAGAGGTGGATTTTACTGCCCGTCGCCGGCAGGAGCGGCGTGCTGCTCGGACTCGAACTTCTTCCAGTCGGCCAGGAATTTTTCCAGCCCGATGTCCGTCAGCGGGTGCTGGAGAAGC